>JACROO010000003.1 GCA_016214355.1 Nitrospirota bacterium
AAACTGTTAAAAAAATCAGCCGGCAAAAAACTCATCGTTACAGATTCTGTATTCAGCATGGACGGGGACATCGCACCTTTAAAGGAATTTGCATTTCTTTCTAAAAGATACGGTGCAATTCTTATGATTGATGATGCCCATGGCACAGGCGTGCTCGGCAAAAACGGAAGGGGAACGCTTGAGCATCTTGGCATCAGGGCAGACAACATAATTCAGATGGGCACACTGAGCAAGGCATTAGGATGCTTTGGGGCATTTGCTGCCGGTTCAAAGGATTTAACAGATTTTCTGATAAACAGGGCGAGGAGTTTCATCTATTCAACATCCCTTCCCCCTGCAATAGCAGAGGCAGGGATAAAGGCAATAGACATAGTTGACTTTAAATCTTCGCAATTAAGAAAAAAGTTATGGAGCAACAGGGAGAGACTTTACGCAGGGCTTAAAAATTCAGGATACGATACATTTAATTCAGAGACGCCGATAATTCCAATCTTTGCAGGAGACGTTAAAAATGCACTAAAACTAAGTGCCTATCTTCATAAAAATAAATTCTTTGCACCGGCAATAAGACCACCTACTGTGCCCGAAGGAAATTGCAGGATAAGGTTTTCCGTTACAGCGGTTCATACGGATGAAGATATTAATATGCTGCTTGAGGTTTTGAAAAAATACAAGCAGTAAACATTAGGAAAAATCTCTTAATAAGCAGCGCTGTCTTTCAACTTATAGGTTGCTAATAAAAGCATAAAAAAGTTACTTTATTAATCAATGAAAACTTACCGCAAAGAACTCTGGTTTAACGTGCCAACCCGCAGGGCATTTATAAACATCACCCCGCAGGTTGATGAGTGCCTCAGAGAGAGCAAAATCAAAGAAGGGCTTGTACTTGTAAATGCCATGCACATAACCGCATCTGTTTTCATTAATGATGATGAGTCAGGACTGCATCACGACTATGATGCATGGCTTGAAAAGCTTGCACCCCATGAACCTGTCTCACAGTACCGCCATAACGCGGGTGAAGACAATGCTGATGCCCATCTGAAGCGGCAGATTATGGGAAGAGAGGCGGTAGTTGCTGTTACAAACGGAACGCTGGATTTTGGCCCGTGGGAACAGATTTTCTATGGAGAGTTTGACGGAAGAAGGAAGAAAAGAGTTCTGGTAAAAATTATCGGGGAATAATATGGATAAGAGGCAGGATACAGCATTTTCGCTCATTCTCGTCCCGACATCTCGGGACTCCGAGGTTTTCGTTCCGACTTTTCGGAACGAAAAAATCCGCTCAAACGCTGTACCCTGCCTCTTATCTGTCATTCCGCACTTGCCTGCCCTCGAAGTTCTTAATCGGGGGATGCGGTCTATGACTCGTAGAGAATCCAGATGATTTCGTAAATTATTTGTAACCATGAAGGGTTTTATGAACCGTGTAATTCTAATTTTTCTGATAATTGCCGCAATTGCTTTATCAGGCTGTGCGGGAGATAAGGCTGCGGAGTTGCTTGATACCGCAAAATTTGAAGAGCTGCAAAACAACAAAGAACATGCCATACAGTTATATGAGGAAATCGTAAAAAATTATCCCGACAGCGAGCATGCAAAGAAGGCGAAAGAGAGGCTGGCGGAGTTAAAGACAGGTCAATAAAATTTTTACCTTACTAATGAGTTCATTAGTAAAGCCTCATAAGCGGTCATTCCTGCGAAAGCAGGAATCCAGGAAAACCAAAGAAAATACTGGATTCCCGCTTAAGGACTGCGGGAATGACAGAAAAAGCAATGTGCTCTTACTTATGGTCTTTTTAGTAACTTTGCATTATAAATTTTACCTTTTTAATTTTTTGATATGGTCTGTTTAATCACGGGTTCCTCAAGGGGTCTTGGCAAAGCCATTGCCATGTCTTTCGGCAGAAAAGGGCATCAGGTCGTTGTTCACTGCAAAGATAAAATCAAAGATGCTGAAGAGGTTGTATCGCAGATAAAAGAAGCCATTGCACTCAAGGCTGATGCAAAAAATTTCACGGAAGTAAAAAATCTAATTGACATAGTTATAAAAAAATGGGGAAAGATTGATGTCCTCATAAATAATGCAGGAATTACGCAGGAGTCCCTGCTTTTAAAAACCACGGAAAAAGATTTTGATAATATAATTACTGTAAATCTTAAAGGTCCTTTTAATTTTATACGCGCAGCCGCGCCTTATATGATAAAACAGAAAAGCGGTCATATCATAAATATCTCTTCCATTGCAGGCATGAAAGGCAAAGCAGGGCTTTCTGCCTATTCTGCATCAAAGGCAGGTCTTATCGGGCTTACATTATCAACAGCGAAAGAACTGGGCAGATATAATATAATGGTCAATGCGATACTCCCCGGCTACATGCTCACTGATATGGGAATAAATTCAAGCGATAAGGCAAAAGAAACTGTCCTTCAGGAAAGTCTTTTGAAAAAATTCTCAGAACCTGAGAAGGTTGCAGAATTTATTTGCCATCTTTCAGAGATATCAGGCATTACAGGACAGGTTTTCAATCTGGACAGCAGAATCATATAAAATAGGGGGCAAGGGTTCAAGTGGTCAAGGATTCAAGTGATGGAATTAATTCTTTAAAAAATTTTCACTTGAACCCACGAATCCTTGAATCCTTGAACCCTATTTTTATGCATAAAGGCATTTTCATAACAGGCACAGACACGGGTGTTGGAAAAACATTTGTGGCTGCCGGTCTTCTGAAGGCTTTTAAAGAAGCAGGCTTTAATGCCTGCCCTATGAAGCCTGTGGAGACAGGATGCCTGATTAAAAAAGGAAAACTTATTCCAGAGGACACCATAAAACTTATAAATGCATCCGGCATTATGGAACCTCTTGATATTATTAATCCCTACCGGTTCAGGCATCCCCTCGCACCTTCTGTTGCATCAGAGATTGAAGGCATACCAATAAAAAAGCAGAAAATACTTTCTGCTTATCATTATCTCTCAAATAAATATAACATTACGATTGTTGAAGGTGCAGGAGGGATAATGGTGCCTGTTTATAAAAAATATCTTTCCCTTGACCTCATAGCTGACCTCAGGCTGCCAATTATTATTGTCTCACGACCCGAGCTTGGGACAATCAACCATACCTGCCTTACAATAGATGCAGCAAAAAGGAGAAGGATAAATATCCTTGGCGTAATAATAAATTACTCAGACAGAATGAAAAAAGGCTTAGCCGAAAAAACTAACCCGAAAATAATTGAAAAACTCTCCGGTGTTCATATATTAGGCACTGTCCCTTACTCAAAAACCGGGACGCATTATCTTAAGAGTGTTTTTCATAACATCCTAAAAGAATTGATAAGATAGTCTTCATTTGTTATAATCCAAGAAATGACCAATTATATAGACAAGTTCGGTAAAAAGGAGGAGAGCATGTCATTGCGGATTTATTTCGGAATCTCATGGATGCTGAAACAAGTTCAGCATGACAAAAAAAGAGTTATTTTCACGTGAAAATTTTACTGATATGTTTTATAGCACTGCTGTTATTATTACCGTCTGCAGGATTCCCTGAGGAGGAGAAAATAGATACAGGGGTATCACTTACCCCGCCGCCTTCGGCTCCGGCTGTTCCGGCTGCTACCGCAGCTCCACCTGCTGCAATTATTACCCCCCCTGCCCCTCCCGTAACTTCACCGGCTGTCCCGTCTCAGGCTCCGCCCGGGGCTTCAATTCAGCCGCCGCAGCCTAAACCAAAAGAAGAAAACTATATAATCCTGAATTTTGATAATGCCAATTTAAGAGACGTTATAAACACAATTAGTTCTATCACAGGTGAGAATTTTATAGTCAGCCCTGGTGTTGATGCCAGAGTTACTATTCACTCATCAAGGAAAATCCCTGTCAGCGAGGCATTAAATGTATTTGAATCCATACTTGAAGTAAACGGAATAGGAATAGTGAAATCAGGGCTTTTTTACAAAATAGTCCCGGGCCAAGCAGTAAAACAAAAGCCTCTTGAAATTAAAAAGGGGAAAGAAGACAAACCCGACTCGCCTACAGACATACCGATTACCCAGATTGTGCCTGTTGAGTATATTCCTGTCACAGAGGCACATGCAGTCCTGCAGCCTTTACTCTCTCAGTTTGGAATCATTATACCCAACCCCCGGAATAACCTGCTGATTATAAATGACCTTGCCTCCAACATAAGCCGTCTCCTAAGCATACTTGAGGAGATTGATGTAGATGTCTTCCAGAATACGAGGATGAGACTCTTCCAGCCGAAATACTCGGATGTGAAGACCCTTGCCAAGGAACTCATAGAAATAATTAACACATTAAACATCGGCAAGGAAGGAATTGCACTTATTCCCATTGAAAGGATTAACAGCATAATAGTTTTTTCTGCAAGCGAAAAGCTCCTCAACTCAGTTGAGGCTTGGATTAAAAAACTTGACGAAGAGGCTACGTCCGGACAGAACATCTTTGTCTTCCGCGTTCAGAATACAAAGGCTGCAGATATTGAAAAAATTCTCAAAGCCCTTTATGAGACAGAGGAGGGGTCAAAACCCATAACCACACCTGCCGCGCCTGCGGCAAGACCTCCAACACCCACGCTGACCCCTGCAAAACCCGGCGAGACAACCGGCTTCAGCAGGGTCAAGATTCTCACTTATGAGCCGACAAACTCAATCGTCGTACTTGCATCCTCAGGCATGTACAGGGAGATAGAAGGGACTATAAGAAGGCTTGATGTCTATCCAAAGGAGGTATTAATAGAGGTTCTGATAGCAGAGGTAACGCTTTCTGATACTATGAAGTTTGGAATTCAGTGGTCAATTCTTAAGAATTTAGAAATTAATGCAGCAACAGACATTACTGGCACAGGACTCCTCCGAAGCAGTACTGGTGCAACTGATGCAGTTACACTCCCCTCAACTGCACCAACATTAGCCTCAGGGGCAACAGGCGGCTTATCATATATCCTCTTTAGGCCTGATAAGTTTGTTGCAATGCTCCATGCACTTGCAAGCAAAGGATTGGTAAATGTCCTTTCAAGCCCCAGACTCCTTGTAAGAGACCAGCAGGAGGCAAGTATAGACGTCGGCTCAGAGATTCCAACTGCAACGAGCACAAGCCAGACAACAGAGACTACTGCAACTGTAACACAATCTATACAGTATAAAACAGTAGGGGTAAAACTCAAGATAAAGCCTAATATTAATGATGAAAAAACTGTTGTGCTTGATGTTACGCAGGAGGTATCCGATTATTCAACAGATGTTACAGTTGGTCAGTCCGGCTATACTTATCCTGCCTTTTCTAAGCGCGAGGTCAAGACCTCTGTTGTTGTCCCTGACCAACAGGCATTAATCATAGGAGGGATAATAAAAGAGAGGAAGAGCAAAAGTTATCAGGGCATCCCGCTGTTAAGCTCTATTCCGATTCTTGGTCATCTCTTCCGCTACACAATTAATACTGTGGATAAAACAGAGCTCGTTGTCCTCCTTACGCCATACATAATTGCTAAAAAGGAAGAAGGGGATATTATTACCAAAGAATTCGTAAATAAGATTAAAGACCTAAAGGAATCTATTGAGAAGTTTAAAAAAGAGTACGGTGAGGCAAAAGGTCCGCCTCAGGATGAAAATAAACCACAGTAATGTTTTCGTAAGCCTGTCACCCTGAACTTGTTTCAGGGTCTTTATGCATCTTTTATGAGATGCTGAATCCCGAAGTGTCGGGACAGTATGACAATATTGGGATAAGCCAATGACAGACAAGGCATTAACAACTATAAAACAACTCATAGGCGAAATCCTCCTTCAGGGAAAACTAATCAATGAAGAAAAGCTTGAGATAGCCTTAAAAGAACAGTCTGCCACAGGGAAAGAAAAGCGTATAGGGGAAATCCTTCAAAGCCTCGGATTTGCCTCAGAACAGGACATACTCAATGCCCTGAGCCTGCAATTAGGCATTAAATATCTTCCATTCATTGAATTCCCTAAAACAATACCTGACGATTCTTACCCCACGGTCAAATTCATGAAACAATACAAACTCGTCCCTATCGGCAGTGACGAGAAGACCCTCAAGATTGCAATGGCTGACCCCCTTGATGAATATATCATTAATGCACTGCGGGTTTTTACAAATAAATCATTAGAGATATATCTCAGCGGCGAGAAGGATATAACAGAGGCGATTGAGCAGTTTTTTGGCAGTGAAGTGCAGATGACAACAATAATGGAAGGGATGAGGGAAGAGGAAGAAGCCGAGGCGTCTGCCGGCATTGAACTGCAAGAAGACGTCCATCACCTGAGAGACATGGCTTTTGAGGCTCCGATAGTGAGGCTTGTGAATATGCTAATTACCCGTGCAGTTGAGGGAAGGGCAAGCGACATCCACATAGAGCCTTTTGAGAATAATGTGAAAGTCAGGTACAGGATTGACGGTGCATTAAATGAGATTGAATCCCTTCCAAAAAGGATTCAGGCTGCTGTGATGTCAAGAGTAAAGATAATGTCCCGCATGAATATCGCTGAAAGAAGACTGCCTCAGGACGGAAGGATTAAGTTAAGGGTAGCAGGCAGGGACATTGACATCAGGGTTTCAACCATCCCGACGATTTTTGGAGAAAGTATTGTTATGAGGATATTAGACAAGGGCAGCGTCATTGTTGTCCTTGAGCATCTCGGCTTTCCCGCAGATACGCTTGAAAAGTATAAGACCTTAATCACAATACCTTACGGTATGCTCTTGGTGACAGGACCCACCGGAAGCGGTAAGACCACAACACTTTACGCATCTTTAAGTAAAATAAACTCTCCTGATAACGCTTACAGGACACCTTGTTTTCAGCACACTCCATACAAACGATGCCCCCGGAGCAGTAACAAGGCTTTTGGACATGGGCATTGAAGGATTCCTTGTGGCTTCATCCCTTGTCGGCGTTTTGGCACAGAGGCTCGTAAGGGTGATATGCCCTGCCTGCAAAGAACCTTTTAAACCCACTCAGGAGATATTTGAAAAAATAAGCACAAAGTTATCCGACTTTACCGCTTATCACGGTACCGGGTGTGAGGAATGCAGATACACAGGTTACAGGGGCAGGACAGGGATTTTTGAATTAATGATTATGACCGAAGAGTTAAGGCGTCTTGTCCTTGAAAGGGCAAGCTCAAACAATATCAGAGACACGGCAATATCTCAGGGGATGCTGGTGCTGAGGGAATGCGGCTGGCAGAAAGTAAGGCAGGGTGTAACCACCATAGAGGAAGTCTTAAGGGTCTCTCAGGAGGAGATTTAAACTGAGTGCTTAGATACAACAGAGGACAATTTTTTCACTCATTCTCATTCCGACAAGTCGGAACTCCGAGGTTTTCGTTCCGAAAAGTCGGAACGAAAAAAGCCGTTCAAAAACTGCCGTCTATTGTATCTGAAAATTTATAAATAAATATGGAAACATATACATACGAAGCAACTACAAAAGACGGCAATATTATAACAGGCTCCATAGAGGCAGCGAGTGAGCGCATAGCAGTTGACCGGATTCAGGACATGGGATACTTCCCCCTGAAGGTAAACAAGATAGAGGAACACAAAGGATTCTCCCTGCGCTCATTGCCACTGCCAATTCTGCGGGAAAAAATTAAAGAAAGCGATATACTGGCATTTACATACCAGCTCGGAGTGCTTCTTGATGCAGGATTCCCGCTGGATAGGGCATTAACTATACTCTTGGAGTTAGCTGAAAAAAAACCGCTCAGAGAACTTATTAAAGAACTCCTTTCACATATCCGCAGCGGCAAGGCATTTTCCGAGGCGCTGTCAAAATTTCCTTCGGCGTTCCCTTTATTTTATGTAAATATGATAAAGGCAGGAGAGGCAGGAGGATTTCTTGAGGATACAATCTCAAGGATGGTTGTTTATCTGGAAAATTCCCAGAGATTAAAAGAAGAAATCCGTTCAGCGCTTATTTATCCTGCGATTCTCAGTGTAGTTGGCGGAGGAGCCGTAATAGTCCTTCTTACATTCGTAGTGCCAAAATTTACAAACATCTTCTCAGATGCAGGCGAGACACTGCCGCTCCCTACACAAATCCTTCTTTCCGTCAGTTCAGGATTAAGGCAGGTTCAAGCAGTGAAAGGAGTCTTTTTACAGTGGACCTTACTTCTGAATCATAACGGTCGGCAATTTTCATAAGCATCTCATCCAGCTTCCCTGTTTCTTCACCGACTGCTACCATGATACTCAATGCGCTTCAGATAGTAAAAGGGACGCTGGGGAGTGAAAAAATAGCCGAGGTAATATCCTCCGTCAGAGAGGGTGTAAGAAAAGGCAGGGGGATTTCAGAGCCTTTAAAAAACAGCGGGGTCTTCCCGCCGCTTGCTGTTCACATGGTAGCAGTCGGTGAAGAAACAGGGAAGCTGGATGAGATGCTTATGAAAATTGCCGACCGTTATGATTCAGAAGTAAGGACCACTGTAAAAAGACTCCTTTCACTGCTTGAACCTGCCTTAATCCTTCTTATGGGAGTCGTCGTAGGGTTTATTGTCATAGCAATGCTTATGGCTATATTCAGCATTAATGAATTGCCGTTTTAGAAACAGTGAATATTATAATGCATAAAGTGTTGTTAAGCTGTCATTGCGAGCGACCAACGGGAGCGCGGCAATCTCTCAGTAAAATTTGAGATTGCTTCGTCGCTGCACTCCTCGCAATGACACAGTAGCAATTGCGTCTGTATTGGTTATTTATTATTAGCCTAAAAACTTTTTAGAATTGGAGGTTAGCATGGACAATAAAATTAACAATCCAATATCAAGGGAATCTCTTCACCGTTCACTGTTCACTGTCCACTGCCGCAGCGGTTTTACCCTCATTGAGTTGATGGTAGTCATGATTATTTTAGGTCTTCTGGCGGCCATCGTTGTCCCCAAATTTATCGGGAAGGTAGGACCTGCAAAACAAAAGGCAGCGCAGTCGCAGATTGAGCTTTTAGGGACTGCCCTGGACACATTTCACCTTGATGTAGGGCGGTATCCTACAAGCTCCGAAGGGCTGCAGGCATTAATAACAAACCCGGGGGCAGAAGGATGGAACGGCCCCTATCTTAAAAAACAGGAAATCCCCCTTGACCCATGGGGCAACCCTTACCATTACGAAGCGCCCGGCAGACACGGAGACTACGACCTTTATTCTTATGGTACAGATGGTGCAGAAGGCGGCGACGGAGAAAATCAGGACATCGTAAGCTGGCAGTCACTGAAATAGAATCCGAAACCCAAAATGCAAAATGCAAAATTAAAATCTGTTCACTGTTCACTGTTCACTGTTCACTGTAACAGGGCGGGTTTCACCCTCATTGAACTCCTGCTTGTCCTGTTTATTATCGGGATAGCTTCTGCCCTTGTCGGAGTTTTTGTACAAAAAGGCAGGGGGAATATTGAATTAACCACCCTTGCAAAGGAGATTTCAGCAACCCTCAGATATGCAAGGACTCATGCAATTACAGAAAAAAAAACCTATTCTTTTTTTATCTGGGGAGAAGAAAAGGCATATGGTTTATATGCCGATGCATCACAAACCCTCTATAAAAAATTTCCCTCCGAAAATCTGGAGGCTACCCTGAAAGACGGGGATGCAACAACAATAAAGATAGATTTTTTTCCGCAGGGAAAATCAAGCGGCGGGACTATTGAGATTAAAAGCACATCGGGACCTGCATTTTTTATATCGGTAAGCAAAGTCACCAGGAAGATAGAGCTGAAGAAAATTCAAAAAAAAAAAAAAAAAATTC
>JACROO010000024.1 GCA_016214355.1 Nitrospirota bacterium
TATAAATCGTCCCTGTCGTAGAACTTGTCATTTTCTATGAAGTACGCCATGGCGCCCTCATTAGTTTTCCCTTCCCACAGCATTCCCTTCTCCATGTTATTGCCGAGAGGAACGGTTATATCCTTGCCTGTAGGTTTGATGCCAAAGGCTTTGGCATTTTTTTTAATCTTCCTGTAAAGCGGAAGCAGTACGGCAGCATCTACCCCCATTTTTTTATACTCATCAGCAAGCGCACCTGCAACGTCTGCGAGACCGCCTGTTTTTATAAAGGGGACAACCTCTGACGATGTTATAAGTATTCTCATTTAGACTCCCTTCAATCAAGAATCAAAAATTTAAAAATCAAAAATTTGAAAAATTTTTTAAATTCCTTAATTTTGCATTTTGCATTTTTAATTTTAATTTTGTTTTCATATTTTTGCTTCCCTCAGGAATTTTGCAGCCTCTTCAGGCGGTGTGGGATTGATATAAAAACCCGAACCCCATTCAAAGCCGGCAATCTTTGTAAGCTTGGGCATTATCTCAAGATGCCAGTGGTAGTAATCGTTTACCTCGTCCATGAATGTTGAAATGTGAAGCATCATGTTATAAGGAGGTGTGTCAAGGGTCTTGTCTATCTGTTTCATTGTGCGCTGCAGGATTTCTGCCAACATGGTAAAGTTTCCGTTGGGTGCAAAGTTGGATTCGTGTTTTTGGGGTAATATCCATGTCTCAAAAGGCGACCTCGCTGCAAAAGGTGCAATGGCAATAAAATCCCTGTTCTCTGAAATTACCCTGGTCTGGCTTGCCAGTTCCTGACGTATAATGTCGCAGAAAATACACCGCTCTTTGAGTTCATAATACCGCTTTGCACCGTCAATTTCTTCTATTACCTGTTTTGGCACAATCGGCAGGGCTATGAGCTGTGAGTGTGAGTGTTCAAGGGATGCACCGGCTGCATCTCCTTCGTTTTTGAAGACAACAACATATTTGAAACGCTTGTCCTTTTTAAGGTCTGAAATCCTGTAATAATAAGCCCAGAGCATATCTTCAACAGCCTTTAAAGGCATCCTGGCTAAGGTGTCCTGATGTTCGGGGCTTTCTATTATTACTTCATGCGCACCAACGCCGTTAATTTTGTCATAGATGCCTTCCCCCGATTTATCCAGATGACCCTCTATCTGCAGTGCGGGAAATTTATTAGGTACGACCCTCAGCGTCCAGCCTGAAGTATTGGGTCTGCTTCCGTCGGGCCTGAACGCCATTATTTCAGGCGGTGTTGTGTGCTCGTTGCCTTTGCAAAAGGGGCAGAACCCCCCTTTCTTTACAGTTAAACCTGCGCCGAAATCTGCCGGTCTCTTCCCCCTTTCTATTGATATGATAACCCATCTGCCTACTACGGGGTCCCTTCTTAGTTCAGGCATTTATACCTCCTATGAAAATAAATCCGAAGTACTAAATCCAAAATCCGAAACAATTTTATTTCGTATTTCGTGCTTCGCATTCTAAAAAATTTTAGTATTATATCATTATTTAGTCTATAATTTCTCTATGAAACCGTCTTTCCACGCAAGGCTTATTAATGAACCCTTTGATGACCCGGGGCTGTACATAAGGCTTCTCAGGGAAGGCAGGGCATTTCTCTTTGATTCAGGTGCTGCAACAAGTCTTTCTGCAGGGGATATTCTAAAGATAAGCGGCATATTTATATCCCACACACACGTTGACCATTTCATCGGTTTTGATAATATCTTAAGGCTTCACCTGAGAAAGGAAGGACCTTTAAGGCTCTATGGACCTGACGGGTTTATAAACAGGGTAGAGGGCAAGCTCAGGGGTTATACATGGAATCTTATAGGAGATTATCCTCTTGTTATTGAGGCTGCGGAGATTAATGAAAAGACTGTAACAAAAGCAGTCTTCCGGGCGCAGAACTATTTCAGGCGGGAGGAGCTGCCGTCAATGCCTTTTGAAGGTGTTCTTATTGAGAATTCTTTTTTAAAAATAAAGGCGGCTGTCCTTGACCATCAGATTCCATGTCTGGGGTTCTGTCTTGAGGAAAATTATCACATTAATATTAACAAGGCTAAACTTAATGAATTAGACCTGCCTGTCGGACCGTGGCTTAGTGACTTTAAAAAAGCCGTAAGAGACGGGGATTATGAAAGCCGTTTTAAAATTAAGGAAAAGACATTTGCTTTTTCAGAGCTGAAAGGCATAGCAGATATAACCAAGGGGCAAAAGCTCTCTTATGTCGTTGATGCACTTGGCAGTGAGGAAAATACAAGAAAAATCATAGAACTTGTAAGAGGCTCGGATGTCCTTTACATTGAGGCGTATTTTTTGGATAAGGACAGAGAAAGGGCAATGGAGCGTTATCATCTTACTGCCAAACAGGCAGGAAGGATTGCAAGGGAGGCAGGCGTTGGTAAAGTAGTGCCCCTGCACTTTTCGCCAAAATACATGGATAACCCGGAGGATGTTTTAAGGGAGGTGGAGGACGAGTTCAGATGATTTTTTCCTAAAGAGATTTATTATTTAACCGGACCGTCAGAAAAAATTATTCTGTCAAACTTGCGCTTAAGGGTTTTGCTCTCAAAATTAACCATCTCACTGCCAGGATTGAAAGACAGTGTCTGCCCCTTTTCAACTTTCATCTGCGGCACTGCGACCCATGTTTTCTGACCGTCCTTCTCAAGACAGACATAAGTGTATCCTGCAGCGTCCATGGTTTCAACCACTTTGCCGGTTATTGCTGCACTCTGCGGTCCTGCATATGAGAAATTCACAGCCGACAAAGAAAGGAGAATTGAAACTGCGAGAGACAACACTAAAAACTTTTTCATAAGGCAGCTCCTTTTAAATTGAATTTTAAAAATTATAACATATTCTTTCAAATAAATGGGGTCAAATCTTCCTTTGTCCGGATTTAAAGACTTAATTCCCTTTTCATTTCCCTTTCGCAATTATAGGAGTAATATCTCTGCTCAAAATTTATATGATATTAATAAAATAGTACGTTTTCCGTCTATTATCGGAAAACCGGTAAGTTTTCTATTTTTTCCTTTGCCATGCAAACCAATAATTGCTTTGGCTGTAAAATAGCCGATAGCAGAACCCAAAAATACATCTGAAGTCCAATGGTCATTGTCATTGACCCTTGAAAGAGCGGTTAACGCCGCAATGCCATATGCCAATGGCGGTACAAATGTCTTCTCTTCATATTGTGTTGCTATTACAGTTGCTATTGCAAATGCAGAAGATGAATGCTCTGAAGGGAACGAAAGGTTGGATATAGAAAAACCTGGGCCGCCCCATGTGTTATATGGGTCTCCGGTGTCGGGCCTGTGCCTGTGTCCGGCAAATTTTATGGCTCCTGTAAAAATTCCGGAGATTACAACACTTTCTAAACTTAGCATCGCAGTCTTCCGGGCTTTTTCATCTTCATAAAAGTGGCCGTAAAGATAGAATGCGCCGGGAAGTGAGAGGTTGTACTTCACATCGCCAAAGAGCCTGGCAAAGTCTGCAATTTTATCACTGGTGCTGCTGCGGTTTTTTTGCGCCCAATTTTGCATTTCCTGATCGTAAGCGTATAATCCGATAGTTATCCCTGTCAGGAGCGAAGCCTTTATCCAATCTTGATTTTCCCAACGCGACGGCGAGGAGAGGATATTTGCTGTATCTGTAATATACCCGTTCCAATAATTCCTATTTAACTTAAATTTAGATTCTTCGGTCTGCTCGTCCTTTGTCAGAATTTGCTGATTAACGTAAGCAGATGATGACCCTGCCTCACGTGATTGAGCAAAAGATGCATCAGTGATTGCAGTCAGTAATAAAAAAACAACGACCCAACCTTTTAAGATTGTCTTTCCCATATTATTACTTTTTCGCAGGGCTGCGATTTTATCGTTTCAAGTATTCCAGTTGCAACTAACAATTTCACTTCCCAACCTTCAGAACCATATACTCCTTATCAGAATACACCACCTTGAATTCCTCATAAACCGCTGACCATTCAGGAGTGTTTTTTAATTGCTCCAGCCTTGAAATCCACCATTTCTCCATAGACCTCTGCCAGATTAATGCATAGTCTGCATTGTTTAATTTTAAATTCTTATGCCAGTTAAGAAGGGCATTGCCTTTTACATAAACTATCCTGCTTGAAAAATCACTGTTCCATAATGGGGCAAGCAAAAGGGGTTCAAAGGTATAGGCTAATGTCTGACCTCTGGACACATTTTTGTTAATCCAGTCCCATAGTCCGTAATCACCGCGCTGGGTTGTGAGACAGGGCGTGTCCATTTTTCCCAGTGTGCGTTCTTTTGCAGGCAGCAAGGCAAATTTTTTAATTTTCTCAGGTGTGATGCACGTTGAGTTAGACGCAAAGACAGTATATAAAACAAATATCAGGACTAAAATCTGAAGTATTTTTTCCCTCGGGTTAAAATAATCAAGCATAAGTGCAAATGAAATACCGCCTAAGCCGAGAATAAAAATCACATACCTCGGGTTCCAGTTCCTCGGCGAAAAAATAAAAGTAAAAATTACAGCCCCTGCGATAAATAAGAAATCATACCTTTTCCCTCGTATGGCAAGAAAAATAGAAAATACCGTTGCCGGCAGCAGCAATATAAACCAGACAGGTCCCAGTCCGCTTAGGTATGAGTAATAAATGTAATTCGCCTCTTTTTCAAGCCATACATGGATGAGACTTGCTGCCGGGGATAGATTTTTCAGGGCTTGCGGGATTTCATCTAATATTTCAGTAAATATTCCGGGGAATATCACCCTGTTAAGGACTTTTATCTCAAACGGATAAACAGGATTGTTATAGTGCGCCCAGTTCTGTATATACCAGTAGCCTCCGAATAAAATTACAGGCACTATAAAAAAAATAATATAAGTTACAATTGCCTCTTTGATATTTGTCTGCCTTGTTTTTTGGGCAGGATGCACTTTACTCCTCATGGAGAAATATCTTTTAAGTTCACTCATTAATATCAGTATTGACAGGGCAACAATAAACAAAGGCCCTGAGCCTTTTGAGCCGAGAAGAACCCCTCCTGCCAGCCCTGAATAAAAAACAGGCGTCTGTTTTTTATTCATATCCTCAGAGCCGGTATACATGAGAAAATTTAAGGCAATAAGAAATAAGACAGACACGGCAATGTCCACGTATTCCATTGTTGACTGCAGGATTATTACAGGGGCAAAGAAAAAAAGGAGGGATGAATAGATTGCATGTCTTTTGTTAATCTTCAGCTTAGCAGCCATGCTGTATATTGACAGCATCCCTGCCAGAGTGAAAAACATCTGGCTCAGGTCTGCGAGGGGGCTGCTTTTTAAAAATATGACATTCCACAGGAAAAAAAGCTCAATGTTTTTTGGGAAGATATTAAGAAAGATATAAAGAAGCGAATGGTCAGGAAGATTTTGAATCGCTCCGGCCTGTAAAATATACCCGAGGATGGGAAGGTGATACAGCAGGGAATCCCAGCTATAAGAAGGAAACAGATAGCTTATAAAAATTAAATAACTGAGATATATAAAAAACAAAGATGAGAGAGATAGTAATATCCTGTCACTTTTTATTATATTGAGGAGCTGGCTTGCTTTATCCTTAATCTCGCTGAAGATATCTTTATAGTTTATTTTTTCTGTGATTACGGCGAAAACTAATATAATGAGCGATACAGAGACATTCAATATAAAAAGCGGCGCTGCAAAAAGTTTCTTAAATAAAATCCCTAATATCATTTCAGTCAGGATTATTTGTGAAAGAGCTAAAATAACTGTGCCTAACAGCCTGTCAGCAAACGAGAGATAATTTTTGCTTTTATAGAGAAGCACGTACCACGAGACAAACAGGAGCAGATTTACTGTAATAAACGGGATAATTTTCACAGCATCAAGTTATCATATTTCAGGATACTATCTCAAGGACAAACGTGTTATTGCTGAATTTTGCTTGGTTGTTTTATAATTTATAGTCGTCGCACTAAAAACTTTTAGACTGTCATTGCGAGTGACCCCGACTAATCGGGGGAGCGCGGCAATCTCATAATAAAAGCTTATTGTTTATAGCACATGGCTTATACAATTTTCATGGAGGAGATAAATGCCAAAGGCAATTAAGAAGAGAGTCACTAAAAAATTACCGGTCAGGGAGGAAGAGGTAAGGGGCATTGTTGCACATACAATTGATGCCGTAAAGGAACGGAAGAAGTTTTTCATTCTGCTTTCCTCTATTGTTGGCGCTGTCATTGTCGTTTCTTTAGTCGTTATATTTTATAATGCCTCAGTCACTAAAAAGGCGTATTCTCTTGAACAACAGGCGGGTAATTATTATTACGGCAGGAACTTAAAAAACCCTCTACCTGAGGAGCAGCGGTGGAGAAAGGCACTGGAACTTTATGATAAGTCATTAAAAACCAAAGAAAAACCTCTTGTGCAATTTTACATTGGCAACTGCTACTTTAAGCTCAATGATTACAATAATGCAGTAAAATCTTATAAGGCATTCATTGATAAATACCATGGTGAAGAAGACATCCTGCCGCTTGTTTATCAGAAACTTGCGTCTTCCTATGTCAATACCGGCAGTAACGATGATGCATTAAAGACATTAGAGACGCTCAAAAAATTTAAAAACGGCGCGTTTAAAGACACAGGGCTTATTGAAGAGGCAAGGCTTTATGAGGCAGTGGGAAGAACCGCAGATGCACAAAAGAGATATGAGGAACTTATCAAGGAATTTCCAAACTCAGTGTGGGACGCTGAAGCCAGGTCACGGACAGAAACACTCAAAGCGCCGAAAGAAAAGCCCGCCCCTTCGCCCCAATAACAGGGCTCAGGAGGTCTTCCCTTTCTTATCTGTTGAAGTTGCAAGATATGAGCCTCTTTTTTTCTTAGAAGCCCTTCTGGATTTTTTATATTTAACAGCCTTTTTGGACTTACCGTCTTCTAAATCTTTTGTTAAATGGGCAACTTCTTTTGGCGGCACTAAGATAGTCTCTCCGGTCTTAAACTGCGGGTTTTTACTCAGGGAGTTAAGTGCAATGATAGCATCTGTGGAAACTCCTGTGCGGGAAGCTATTTTCTTCAGCGTATCACCCTTTTTAACTGTATAATACTCAGCAGAAAAGTCATTGCGTTCTGTATTATTGGTGAGATTAGCTAAAAAATTTTCTTTCGTGCCGACAGGGATTCTCACGGTATAGCTTAAAACATTCGGAGGGGTGCACCAGCGTTTCAGCTCGGGGTTAAGGTCCCTGATTTCCTTTGCATCAACCTCTGCATAGCGGGCAATTGCCTCTATATCCATCGGAGCGTCAATTACTACCTCATCATATGCAAGCGGTTCATAATAAGTTATATTATCAAAACCAAAACCCTCAGGGTCTTTTGCTATTGCAGTGGCTGCTATGTAAAAGGGGACGTAGTCTTTTGTCTCTTTTCTTATATGTTTTGTATTTCTTATTTCCCAGAAGTCATCAGTTTTTGTCTTGTTAATTGCCCTGTATATCTTCCCTTCTCCTGCATTATAAGCAGCTAATGCGAGGTTCCATGAACCGAACATGGCATAAAGGTCGCTCAGGTAATCGGCTGCTGCTACAGTGGCTTTTATGGGGTCGTGTCTTTCGTCTACCCACCAGTCAATTTTCAACCCATACCGTTTACCCGTCCCTGCTATGAACTGCCACATGCCTGCGGCCCTTTTAGGTGAGTAGGCATGCATATTAAAACCGCTTTCTATTATCGGCAGGAAAACAAGCTCATCAGGAAGGTTCTTTTCTTTAAAAATTTCTGATATTACAGAAAGGTATCTTCCGGAGCGGCTGAGAACCTTGCTGAAATTTTCCTTAATCCTCTTGGAATAATAGTTAATGCTTTTTTCAACCGCCTTGTTAAATCCATAGTTTTTATAAAGGGTCTCAACGTCTGTCTTTTGTGGAGTAACAGATTGCGGCACTAATTCCTTACTTTCAACAAGGGTTGACAGTATCGTATCAGACTGGGATACAGGAGGGGCATCAGGCAATACAGCAGGTTGTTCTATTTTTTCTATTAAAGCCGGAGGATGAGCATTTTTTGGAAGCTGACTCTCGGCAAATGAATATTCTGAGGAAAAATCAATATCACGATGAATGGATGGGGCAGACTGTGCGATAGTGAGAGTCTCATTTGCAGGATTAAGGTTTTCTTTATCCTTGGGGTAAGACGGCGGGACAATACCCCAGGAATATTCCCCTGCCTGTCTGATAATGTCTCATTTGCGAGGATGGCAAAACTCAATGCCTCTTTTGCCTGATAAGGTATGCCGTATCCCTCAATAGATTTAAGTTTAACCGGCGCTAAAAAATCCTCTAAAAGCCTTACGAGGAAGTTATTTTTGCATCCCCCGCCGCAGAGGATAATCTCCGAGACTGCAAACTTAGGGAAGACAAAGTCCTTGTAAGCTTTTTTAATAGATAAGGCTGTAAAATGCGTGAGGGTTGACAGAATATCCCCTGCCTGAGACTTGTTATGCCTGCGGATTATATCTTTAGCCATTGTTTTTCCAAATGTCTCCCTGCCGGTTGACTTAGGGGGCTGTTTTTTCAGATATGGGTGCGACATGAGTTTTTCAAGTAATGGTTGTATAACTCTGCCTTTTGCTGCCAGCCTGCCGTCAATGTCATAATGCGTCCTGCCATTTGTAAACAGTTTTACTGCCTCGTCAATAAGGCTCATCCCCGGGCCCGTATCAAAGGCTATTACATCGTCCCTTTTCCCCGGCACAACGGTCAGGTTGGCTATGCCGCCAATATTATGTACAGCCTTTATTTTTCCTTTTTCACTGAAAAGGGCATAATCAGCCAATGCAACGAGAGGCGCCCCCTGTCCGCCTGCTGTAATATCTCTTGTCCTGAAATCTGATATAACAGGTATTCCAGTCCTTTCAGCAATTACAGCCGCCTCACCTATCTGAAGCGTTGAGCCTCCTTTGCTGTCTTCAGGAGGTATGTGGTAAATCGTTTGTCCGTGGGAGGCAATGGCGTCAATGTCCTCAGGTTTTAACCCTGCCTTTTTAATGCATTTAATCGCAGCCTCGGCAAATACCTCGCCGAGTTCAAAATTGAGCCTGCAAATATCTTCTGTTTTACCTGAGAATGCATTTAATACCTTTGACCTTAAGGTACTGCTGAATGGGCGGGAATAGTGATATAAAAGCTTGACCTCTAATTTCCTGTTTTTCTCTTTTATCTCCGCAATAACAGCATCTGCGCCGTCATGGGAGGTGCCTGACATAAGACCAAGTATATTACGGGAGGATTTACGGTAAACTTTTAAAAGGCGTTTCACCTAAGAGATTAATTTCCGGTTTATCTTTATCTTCATCTGCCGTTTAAGTCCTTCTACATATGCCTTTATGACCAACTGCCTTTTCGCAGATATAAGGGCGCCGGCTATAGGATTATTTGCGTCCTGTATTGAATCAAGAATCTTTATTTCTTCAGCATTAAGTTCTGCGGTTTCTGCTATTAACTGGTGCATTTTATTCAGTACTAATTCCTGTCTGACGGAGTTCTCGTACATTTGAGGGGTCATGCGGTTAATACTGAGTGCCCTCATGTAAACATCCCCGTCAAAAACACCGTTTTTCTGGAAAAGCTGATTGCTTTTTATCGTTTCCTTGAGTTCATCCTCTGTTACTTTTATTTTATTTCTCTCTGCAGCAATCATCAGTACCCTGTCTTCAACGAGGTCATTAAGCACCTTGTTCTTCAGATTAAGCTTTTTCATTTCCTCTTCAGTTTTGTAAGTATCTCTGTAATATCTGTCTGCGTTGTCATAAACCCTCCAGTATTCCTCCTGAGTTATCTTTTCCTTTTCTATCTGAGCAACTATTGCATTTGGCTCTGTTCCCCTTGTGCCCATACCCCAGAAGACAAATGTAACGATAATCATTATGGTCACTGCAGAAAGCAGAAAGACGGTAAAGAACTTATGACTGCGCATTATCTCAAGCATGTTGTAATATAGCCAAACGGGCATCTGAAATGCAAGACAGATTTAAATTTTGTATAATGTTTAAACCACAGAGGACACAGAGAGGGTTAAAAAAATTAAAAATTGAGTTTTCGGTTCTCTGAGCGCTCTGTGGTGAATCTCAATTAAAGGGGCAGTCATGAAAATTTTAAAAGTGAGTATTCTATTAGTCTTGTTATGCACTGCCTTTGCCTATGCAGAGACAAGGCAGCAGAAATTTACAAAAGAGGAGATAAAAAAGATGGCTGAAACAAAAGCAGTTATTGAGACAAAATTCGGGAATATTGAGCTCAGGTTTTTTCCTGAGGCAGCGCCGGGTCATGTAAACAATTTTATTGACCTTGCAAAGAAAGGGTTTTATGACGGGACAGTCTTTCACCGTGTTATTCCTGGCTTTATGATTCAGGGAGGCGACCCTAATTCCAAAAGCCCTGATAGGGCAAAGCACGGCATAGGCAACCCCGGATATTTTCTCAAGGCAGAGTTTAATGACAAAAACCACAAAAGAGGAACCATCTCTATGGCAAGGGCTGCTGACCCTGACAGCGCAGGTTCACAATTTTTTATCTGCGTGGCTGATGCGCCGTTTCTTGATAAGCAGTATACGGTGTTTGGCGAGGTCGTCTCAGACATGGCAGTTGCCGACAAGATTGTAAGCCAGCCGCGGGACAAAAGGGATAACCCTGTTGACAGGGTTGAGATTAAAGTGAGGGTGGTGGAGGAGTGATCTTCCCCCGATTTTCTGGACACGCAGTTAAGTTAGGCTGCCGTAGGTTTAAAAGATTTTTATTAAGATGTTTTCCTTAATTTTGAATTTTTGAATTCTTAATTATGCTTTTACTCACAGACATAGGCAATACAAATATCACAATAGGTTTTTATGACAATGTGATAAAAAAAAC
>JACROO010000025.1 GCA_016214355.1 Nitrospirota bacterium
GTGAATATTATCCAGAGAGTCAACGGCTATAGCGGGCCTCGCCGAATCAACGGGTGTATGGACAATAGCAACCGGAACACTCCACCCGTTATAATCCCTAACGGAGTAATAGATGTCACCCTTGCCGGGGTAATAATCACTCCCTTCCTGATCACACCTCTCTCCGGCATTACAAGGAATGATACCATCACGCCAAACAACATGTATATTCCCCATACTGTCTACGGCAATAGCCGGACGTTCTGACGCACCCGGGGTCAATGAGATATTCGTGGGTCTAAGCCCCCACGTAAAAGAGCGTTCTGCATTAAACATAATTTCTGTTTTAGAAATTGATTGTTGCATGTAATATCCCCATACAACATAAATATCCTGCGTAAATGGACTAGCTGCCAAATCTGGCCATGCACACATGTTCTGAGAGGAGACACCTATTGGTGCAGACCATTTATAGCCGTCAAAATAGCTGTATGCAATCTGCATTGTATTCGGCTTTAGCCCACCTTCTTCCCATACTACATGCGGATACCCCAGAATATCAACGGCTATTCTGGATTTAAAAGAAGTGGCATCTGTATTTGATATATTGACAGGTACTCGCCAGCCGTTAATATCTTTTCTATTGTAGAAAATGTCAGTAAAGGCATCCCTTTCATCGCGCCAGGTTACATGTACCACATTATCCTGACCCGCTGCTATTGCCGGACGCGCAGACTTCCCTTGCGTGTTGGATATATTAATCGGACTTTCCCATCTCCCTAAACTGTCTTGTCTCGTGTAAATGATTTCTTCGTTGTTATGATTACCAGTATTGCCAACCCATACGACATGTGCCGTATTGTTACCGTCAATTGCAATAGCAGGACGGCCGGATAGAACCAGGTCATTTGATATATTCTCAGCAGGCAGCCACCCGGTTGCCCCATAACTTATTGGGTCACCTACAAATAAAATAAAGAGCAGGATTGCCCAGCAAATCAAAAGTTGTTTTGTTTTTACTGATTGATTTTTCATGATAAATAACCTCCTTGCTTATTAATTACATCCTTTTCTTCATGTTTTTATTTAGGAAATTCACGGCATCACCCAGACATGCGTCTATAACTGTCTGGTGGTTCTTGCCTTTATAAATTTCCATCTGTACAGATTTCCCGTATTTCTGCAACATGTCCCTTAGTTCATAACCCTTTTCAGGCGGAGCTACCCGGTCTCTGTCCCCGTATGCAAGAAAAACAGGGGATGAAATCCTGTCAATCTGTCCCCGGTCCTCAACGATGAATGCCGCAATCAAAACGCCGGCACTTAAAGAACTGTTTCTTTCAAGCACAAGGCGGCTTGCAATGTGCCCCATACTGTGACCGAGAATTGCTACACGGTTTCCGTCTACAAACGAAAGCCCTCTGACCATAACAATTGCGTTTTCTATATCATGTATCACCCCGAGTACTCTTCTGCCGTATTTCGTCGTCTCAAGAGGCTTCAAGTGTGTAGATGGCTCAATAATTCTGCTCATTTCAATGCGAGCTTCCTGTCTCCCTTCAGAAGTTCTCGTTCCCCTGTAGTCAGGAGAGAACACAACATAACCGGCCTTTGCAAACGTAAGCGCGCGTTCTCCGCTCATGAAGTATGCGTTGCCGAAACCGCCGTGATCGGTTATCAGGGCAGGGTAAACACCTTCTCCTGAAGGCTTGGTAAGAATACCGCTTATTCTCAGTCCATCACTCATATACTTGACTTCATAAATCTCGGCCTCAGAGGTCTTTTCTATAAGCTTCTTTTCCAGTAATGTGCCGCTTACATTGGAAATACGGTTTTCTAAACTTTTAAGCAAAATGTCATTATATGAGATAATTTTTTCAAGGATATATTTGTTTCTGATATAACTGTATGTTCCCTCATATTTTTCTTCCCTGCCGGCTATTTCCTCCCACTCTTTTTTATATTCATGAACCATCCCGACAGCTTCCCTGCACTGCTTTATTGTTTCGTTAAGATTATTGCCGGTCATTGAATCACGCGCAACCAAATTTGCGATTTTATTGTAACGTGAAGATATATTGCTGAGTTTCATATACCGTGTTTGTGAAGACGCCTGATCGCCGGAGCTGTCGTCAATCGCTTCAATACTGATAAGCGGGTCCTGCCCACCTTCCCTCTTTAACGCATCTATTTTGTCCAGTTTGAATTCGCCAGCCTGTGTGACAGGAAGCATAATTTCGAATCCAATTATTTTTCCAGGGTCAACAAATTCATTTTCTTCTCTTAAAGAAGTCTGCTTTATTTCAAGGTCGCCAAACAGATTAATAATAATCCTTTGCCACTCTGGTCTGCCATGAATTGTCTTTAAAGAGGTTTTAAAAACATTGCCATTACGCTCCCGGAAAACCATATCCATTTCATTAATATCTCTGGTAGTCATCACCCATAAAGATATTTCCGTACAGTTTTGTAAAGATCCTTCTGGAATTTTAACAGCAATTTCAGCCGAGTAGTTGCCAAGAATCTTACCCTTATTATTCCCGTAAAAAACAATATTTGCAGAAGTCTTTCCCTCAATTGCATCCCGACTCGGACGCATAACAGGAGGGGTACCTTCAAGGGCATGCCCCTGAATCGGAGCATCAAGATTTTCAAAACCCGCTATTCTTATATATGCAGGGAGTGTCTTTTCTGCCGCTGTACTTACATCAGCCACATAATAATTCCCTTTTTGGGAAGGACCTGTCTCTGCTCTTTGTTTTCCGGGTGGCATATCAGCGCCAGACATATTTTCTATTCTCTGAAATTCATGGAAGATTTTGTCAAGTAATGGAGCGACCGTTTTCAGGTCACCCCCGTCCCGATATCTCTTGATATCATGCATAAGCGTTTGAATGTTTTCATCTTCCAGGTACTTTCCCTTGCCCTGCCTCCTCAATGCATTGTCCCATAATCGGGCAAACTGAAATCTTTCGTTAAAATTAGATGCTGTGGTTGAAGAGGTTAAGACCTCGCCTTTCATTTGATTTAACTTGTCATTGTTCATCCGGAAATCAGACAAATTATCTCTGCGCTGTGAATACGCTGTAGGCGCTTTAAAAAGAAACCCCAACAGGCATAAAACAACAATTTCAACAATAAGTAAGCTTAAGCCCTTTTTATATGGTTTCATATACTATCTTTACTTATCTTTAAAGCTTTAACAATCCAAGCGTTCTGAATTTATTCAATATGAATCCTGCAGTCTTAATCCCGGTTGAATTAATGATTTCCGAAGCGACCATTAAATCAGATCTGGAAGTGTTTCCAGATGAAACAACGAATATTGCGCCAGGTATTGCTTTATCTAACGGAAATGCTTCTGATGAATCCGTTATAGCAGGCATATCAATAAAGACTATGTCATACAGGCTGCTGAGATTTTCAAGATTCTGACAAAATTTGTTCATCTGCAAAAGTTCATTGAGTTGAAAAGAATCTCCCGATGTCCGGATTATATCAAGACCATTTATGCCACTGCGTTGAATCAAACCACTAATGTCTTGAGATTCAAACAAGTCGTTAAGTCCAACTGACGCATTAATCTCCAATAATTTTGAAATAGTTACAGAAGTTAAATTTAAATCAATGATCAATGTACGTAAACCACTATCTGCTAAAATCTTCCCGAGATAGACACACATGGTTGATTTTCCAGCACCTTTTTCAGCGCTTACAACAGCCAGCATTTTCGGCAGAGATTTTTCCAATAATAAAGACTTTACATTGTAAGCTGCTCTTACCATACTCATATTAAAGTCTCTTGATTTAATTTGAAGGCCATTTCTTATTCCCCGACGATGCAATCTGGGAATACAGCCTAAAGAATTTACTTTCAGTATAGACTTAACATCATGAGGCAACACAACTGATTCGTCTATGTATTCAAGGAAAAAAACTGCTGCCACGCCAAAAAATGTCCCGATGAGCAAGGAGAGAACCCCGATAAGCAACACTTTGGGAAAATAGAGATAGTCATCCGGATCATCTGAAAGAAGAACGGCAGGTTCGGTAATTAAGGCATTAGATACATCAAGTGCCTCGGCACTCTTGATTGACTCAAGATTATTTAATAAATTGACGTGTACTTCTTTGTAAGCCTCTAATTCTCTATCAATTGAATCTATCTTAATTTGTTGCTCTGGCAACTGATTTAGCTGACGCTCTATTTTCTTTACTTGCAACTCTACTGCATCTAAGGAAGCTTTTGCAGTGATAAGATTAATCTCAGTATTACCAAGAGATTCAACCAAGGTGTCGAAATATGAATTCCTTGACTTTACTTCTGCACTTAAAGTCTTATCAATTTCTCTTTTAAGCGTGTCTCTTGCTACAAGTATTTTCTCTATTGTGGCTTTAACATCAGGATGTTCAGGTGTCTTTTCTATTTTATCTTGTGCCAAAGACAATTCAAGAGCTAAAAGTTCTTTTTTATAGTCAGTTATTAAAGGGTTTTGTTCGAGATTAACAGAAGAAAGTTTAAATTCTTCTGTTGACTCTATTTTTTTTGCAGTTTCCTGTAATCTTATACCCATCTCTGTAATGTTTATAGCCGTATTCATCTGTTGTGTTATGTAAGTATTGTAATTTTTGAGAAGAGCGGATGTTTGCTGCTCAATGTTTATTACCATCTCTTTTTTCTGGAAGGTTGCTTTCTTTTTTTCTATTTCAGTAGTTGTTTTCAATAATTCATCTATCCGCTTCAAAATAATTACCCTGTTTGCAGATGCTATCTCCCTGTTTAACTGATTGTAGAGCTTTAAAAGGGCATTAGCCGTGGCATTTGCTATTTTTGCAGCTTTATTCAGGTCGCGATCGTAGCCTGTAATCTCAAATGTCTCTGCATCACTTATCTGCTCAACTTCTACGCCTGTTCCTTTGATTATCAGAGTAATAATATTAGGGTTGAGGAAATTATCTACAGGTATATATATACCATCGGAATCCTTTATTTCAAGTTCTCTAACCACGTTATTTATACTCTGGCTGTTCTCTATCATTGCCTGAAAAGTACCAACAACATTTCTTACATCAGCAACTTCAAATTTACCAAGGCTTGTGGGTAAGCCCTTTACAAATTCAGGACTGATATCCTTTAGATTTATCATAACCTTAGAAGTAGATTCATATACGGGGTTCAGTATGAGTGCAGGAATAAAAGATAAAACCATAACAGAAACTACAATTGCTAAAAAAATCCACTTCCATCGTAATAAAATTTCCCAGTATCTTCTAAGTTCCATAATCCCCCATTAATCCATTTTTACTAAAAGATTATTTCCCAGTATTTTCTTAATTCCAATTTTCCTCCATATGTTTATAATGACAGTTAAATAGCGTTTTTTCAAGCATCTTAACCAGTATCATATTATGTACCGATGTATTAAGTGGGGGCATTACATATTCTCTTGACTTGCCTTAAAACCTTTATTATCTTGCAGGAACAGACGCACCGCCTCCCTGTCGTTCTATCTGCTGACCTATATAGTATCCTGACTCCAGTGAGAGTAGCGGTGAAATTATTGTTGAAAGGTGACCGAAGAACCTGTCAACATTGGAGATAAAAGTCCTCGGTACGTAGATAATATCGCTGCGCTGAAGCATAACGTTCTGTGTTAAGTCACCCTCTGTGAGTGCCTTTTCTAAATTAAGGGTAATTAACTGAGGCTTATTCATTCCGCCTCTTATAAGTAACACGCTTTTCTTTTTACCGTCCAGTGTAAATCCGCCTGCTTGAGATATTGCCTCAAGGGCAGTGAGAGAGGTTTCAATCTGAAAGAAGCCGGGGTTTTTAACCTCTCCGAGAACAATGACCTTCTGACTTTGAATAGTTGTGAGACCTATGGAAACCTGTGGGTCAACAATATATTTTGAAAGTCCGTCGCGGATTTTGTCCCTGAACTGGAGAATACCTAACCCTGCAGCCTTAATGTCTCCGACCAATGGATAGCTTATTATCCCTGAAATATCTATCTTGGCAGTCTTTTTTAAGTCGTCGTGGCGATAGACCGAAATCTCAACAGTGTCTCCTGCTCCAAGAATGAATTCAGTAATCTTTATTTCTTTCGGTGTCTCATCTTGTACAGACTCTCCTTCGGTTTTCGATGCTGTCTTTGTTGTTGCACAGCTACTTGATAGAACTAAACAAACAATGGCTGTGATGCCTACAGATAGAAGATACAAATTCCTTTATAATGATACTACATTTTTTGCATATAAAGCAAACGCCTTTATGCAGCCCCTTTCCCCTTGATCACTGCGGGGATTGTCTTGAAGAGTATTTTAAGGTCACGGGAGAGTTTCCAGTTGTCAATATATTCCATGTCCATTTTCATCCAGTCTTCAAAAGAGATATCGTTCCTGCCGTTTATCTGCCATGTGCAGGTGATTCCTGGCAGTACGCTGAAACGCCTGCGCTGCCAGTCTTTGCGGAATCCGCTGTAGTCCCTTACGGGAAGGGGCCTTGGACCTACTAAACTCATGTCTCCTTTAATGACATTGAATAACTGTGGCAGTTCATCAATGCTCCATTTCCTGAGCCACCTGCCGACCTTAAAAATTCTCGGATCATCTTTGATTTTAAATACAGGGCCGTCCATCTCATTTTGCTCTTCAAGTTCTCCCTGTAATTTTTCCGCACCCACCACCATTGTCCTGAATTTGAAAAGATTGAAAATCCGTTTATTATATCCCACGCGGGCCTGATTAAAAAATACCGGACCCGGGGATGAGAGTTTGATTGCAATGACGGCGACTGCCATCAAAGGCGAAGTTGCTATAATTAATACGGACCCCAGTGTTATGTCAATTGCACGTTTTGCCATGTATCTCCAGCCCTCCTGTGCACTGGGAGTCATTGTTAGTACTGTGAAATTTCCAAACTGTTCAGTGCTTGGCTGTGCAACTTTAGTATCAAAAATGTGTGATAAATGACGTATTATTATACCCTGTTCCTCTGCCTTTTGAACAATTTTTTGAATTTCTTCATAGTATGATTTTACAGGCAGGGTAATAACTACCTCGTCTACTATATGGTTTTTCAGAATAGAAGGGAGGTCTTTAATTGTCCCTATAAGGTTTACCTCTTCAGTAGGCAGATGGATGTTCTCGTCAAGATAACCGATCACGCGGTATCCCAATTCCTTTTTTTTCTCAAGCATATCTGCATAGTCGTATGCCCTCTGGTTAGTTCCTACAATCAGCACGAAGCGGAGATTTCTGCCGTGAATACGCACTTTTTTGAGGATATATCTCATTGCCTTTCTGAAAAATAATGTAAAAATTGTACTTAATCCCCAGAAAAATATTACAAATTGTGGTGTAGTAAGGGTATTTTTAATGATAAAACTGACCAGAGTAATAATAGCTGTTCCTATGCTGGTGGCTTTAAGAATGTCTTTCCATTCATCGTGTCCGCTGTCAAGTCTTCTGGAACGGTAAAGCTGGAGGTTGTTAAATGTTATATGCCATAAAATCGTTATTGACAAAAAACCTATGAAGTCTATCACCCTGATGCGCAGTGAAAGCAGCTTATTTAGAGCGACATAATCTGCCTGATGTACGCTCAGCCAGAACGCAGAAAACATGGCAGCAAACAGAATGCATATGTCTGAAAGTTTTAAAAGATTAAGCAGTAATTGTCGCCGGAAATATAACATAATTTTTAACCCTGATAGTAATTTTAAGTTTTCTTAAGAATCATTTAAGCAACACTCCGTCCTCTCAGTTACATAAATATATTGTAACTTCTCTATACAGAAAGTATAACTATAGAGTCCAGACAATATAAAGGGCATGCGAATTTTTAGCCAATAAAATTTCAATTTTACTGCCCCTATCTGTAAACAAATTGTTGCACCGCCTGCTGAAAACAACTTCAAACCTTAAACCTGAAAAGATGCTGTATCCTTATAATTACACCCTCACTATAATTTTTCCGTCCGTTCTTTTAGTAGATGCCCTGATGGCATCTATGACCTTTTCAAAGGGATACCTTGCTGTAATCATTTTCTCAAGGTTGAGTCTCCCAGAAGCAATAAGTTTAATGATAGAGGGGAAAATACCATAGCCTGAATGTCCCCTTGACCCAATAATTTTATTGGCGCCGGAGACAATGGCATCAAGGTACATAGGGGTTTTAGTAGCTGCCCTCCCAAGATATATGATTTTGCCATTTACGGATATTGATTTCTCCATTTCAGGACTTGTTACAGGTGCTGCGCCTGCAGCCTCAACCTGAATTTCTGCTCCGCATCCGTCTGTAAGCTCCACAATCTTTTTACTTGGCACGAATTTATTAATGTTAAAGGCGAAATCAGCTCCCATCTCCTTTGCTATGTCCAGCCTCTCCTTAATCCTGTCAAATGCTATAATTTTGCTTGCCCCTGCTATTTTTGCCAGCGCTATAGCACCGAGACCAATAGGTCCTGCGCCGTAAATGGCTACAACAGCACCCGGGTTAAATCCACCGCCTGCGATAAAGATACCGTTGTAAGCACACCCGATAGGTTCAATAAGGGCGCCTATATCAAAGATATCATTGCCGGAATACACATTTTCCAATTCGTTAATTTTCCAGCAGTATCTTTCGCTTACGGCTGCATATTCGGCGAATGCCCCGTCAGCACTCAGTCCCATAAGCTCTACATTCCTGCACTGATTTGGTGCTCCACTTTTGCATGGCTGACATGTCCCGCACCACATAATGCTTTCCACGGCTACTTTGTCACCTGCTTTGAGAGTAGTAACCTTTTTGCCGGTTTTTTTTACCACGCCTGCAAACTCATGCCCCAACACGCAGGGCAGTTTTGTCAGGCCTGAAAATATTATGTAGCCATCTTCATCTGTCTCATAAAGATGGGTATCAGAGCCGCAGATACCGCATGACTTTACCCTTACGAGCACTTCATTATCGTTCAGTCCGGGGGCAGGGACGTCTTTAACCTCAAAATGAGAATTGCACCATACCTGACTGCCGATAAGCGCCCTTTTTTTAACCCGTTCATTTTCTGTAAGGGCATAATCTTTTTTAGGTTTCCACTTTGCATTAACAATTAGCGCTTTTATACTGTCTCCGTCTGTAATACTTTTTTGTTTATGTTCCAGCTTCCAATTTGAGGAAGAGATCCCCTTATCTCGACCATGCGGGGTAATTTATAATGCGGCAGCCGTTCTTTGCAAAACCTTATTATCTCTTCTTCTGTCAATGTATTCCCGTTTCTTGCGACTATGATTGCCTTTGGGACTTCCCCCCTTAATCTGTCTTTAACAGAGATGACTGCTGCCTCTTTTATATCTGGATGGCTCATTAATACGAGCTCAATTTCCATGGGATAGACCTTAAACCCGGCTACCTTCATCATCCCTGTCTTCCTGTCTACAAAGTAGAAGCAGCCGTCTTTGTCCTTCCTTCCTAAATCACCGCTGTAGTACCAGCCGTCTTTAAAACATATCTTGCCGTTTATTAAATTGCCGTAATAGTTTTGGATAACCGCAGGACCCCTGAATATCATCTCGCCTATTTCACCGTCCGGAAGTTCATTATCGTTTTCGTCAACTATTTTTACCTCATAAGAGGCGCATGGTTTTCCGACAGAGCCTGCCGGCATATGTTCATTTGGATGATTGGCAAGGGCAATGCCGGTTGTTTCTGTGCTGCCCCAGACAGGGATAATCGGCACGCCGGTTTTCTGCCTGAATCTCTCAATAAACTCTATCCTCGTATGCATACCGCCGCTTTCAGGAACCCTGAGCGAACTAAGGTCATATGTCCTGTGCGCAATCAGCTCAAGTAAGGTCTCATACATGGGGGCTAATCCCATCATAGCCGTAACCCTGTGTTTGGCAATAGCCTCTGCGATGCCTTTTGGATATATTCTATCAACCATGACTATTGTCCCGCCGAGATACAGAGGTCTTGCGAATATTTCATGCGGGTGTGCAAAAGGGGCAAACATACATAGGTGAATATCATCAGGTGTTAGTTTCAACGCATCTACCGCAGCAATGGTATTCCAGTAGATGTTTGAATGGGTTGTAACAGCACCATTGGGATTTCCTGTGGAGCCGGACGTATAGTTTAAATAAACAATATCATCCTTGTCAGGTGCAGGGCAGGGGTTGTCAGGGTTTTTACCTTTCTGTAATTTCTCCAGGGAAGGATGTTCTTCCTCATAATTTTCACCGGCAACTATAATTGAAATTTTTGAGCCAGGGGGAACAGCCCTCTTTGCGAGCTCTAAAAATTGCTTATGAACGATAAAATATCGGGGTGTAATATTGTTTAAAACAGCCCTTATCTTATCGTCCAGAAGCTCAAAACTAATTGGCACTGCAATGCCCTGTGCCTTTGCAGTGGAAAGAAAAGTTATAACAAGCTCAGGAATCCTCGGCAGCATGAACGCGACCCTGTCGCCTTTTTTAAGACCCATCTCCAGTAAGGCATGCGTGAGCCTATTTACAGTCCTGTTCAGCTCCCTGTAAGTGACCATAAAGTCGTGGTAGATGATTGCTTTCTTCTCGGGAAATTCCCTTGCATTTTTTTCAAGCATTTCAACCAGAGTCATAATCAGTTCCCTTCCAATCTTAATTCTTTAATACAGTGTAATATTTATCCCTGTCGTAGTCTTACCTGCCGTAACTACGACCCCTGTGGGTGTTCCATATCTACCGCGTGGTTCCCCAATATCTAACCGTTGATTGCCATTAGCATCCCTGAATGACCTGACGTAATATGTGCCCGGCAACATCCCCCTAATCTGATACTGCCCTGGAGCCGAAATTATGCTGGTGTAGACAGGTAATCCTGTAAAGGATGGGTTTGTGTATGCCTGAATATAAATTGTTCCAGTCGAAGACCCGCTGTATGTGATTGTTCCGGAGATACTCCCGGGGTCATACAAGGTTATATTTACTCCTGTTACGCTGCTGCCACTGACTACCACCGCGGTGGGAGAACCGGGAGAGCCGTAGAGACCATATGTCTCAAAGGGTTGTCTTTTTCCATCACCGTTAGAATCCCTGTAGGAGAGAATATAGTATGTGCCAGAGGACACATTGTTAATGCTGTAGGCACCCGGTGTGCTCAGAGATGTAGAATATGCAGGAGTGCCCAAAAATCCGCGATTGGTATAAGCAAGAACATAGATGGTCCCTGTTTTTGTACCGCTGTAGGAGATAGTGCCAGAAATACTTGGCGTAGCAGGTGTGGTAACTTGGATGTCTGCTGTCATAACTCCGACTGAATCACTGATATTTGAGATTGCTACAGTGGAAGAACAATTTGCGTAAGAGCCGCTGTTAGGTGTTGAACTGAGGTTAAATGTCCTGTTGTTAGATGTGCCCGGGTATGAATCTCCTGCATCGCCATAGTTAATATTATTTTCTAAATCCAAATTGCCGTCTGCCTGTTCCAGTGCAACTAAATAGTGCTGGCTGCATGTGCAATTACTGTGACTGAGGCATTGATAATCATTGCCGTTGGAAGACATGGTTTCATCAATATGCCAGATGAGAAGCCCGTCTGCCGGAAGATATGTGTCGTATCCTGTCTGCTGTCTGTTTTCAAGCAGGAAATACTCATTATTGGCTGAACCGCTGTCCCAGACGTATAAGACAGATGAAGAGGTCTCCACTGCAGGGATGGTTACCCCTATGCTATTTGTAGATATCACAGCAGGAGAAACAAAACCCAACTGGTATCTTGACCATGCATCAGGATGTGCAGGTGAATTGCCCCAGTGCCCGTAAATGCCGTCATAGTTCCAACTTCCGCTTGCCATCAGGCTCCAGTCACCTGCGCCCTCTGAATCATACCCGTAGTCGTAGAGGTCAGGGAGCCCAAAGACATGACCTAATTCATGAGAAAATACACCTATTGTCTCGTCACCGGGCGTTTGCATGTACTCTGGCTCCATTGAATAATTATAGATATAGACGCCGTCCTTTAAACGTTGATTAATGCTCCACTGATGTGACCAGATGTCGTTTCTGCTTCCTGTAAACTCTGCCCCGGGACCTGCATGGATGACAAAAAGGGCATCCACATAGCCATCCCCATCGTTATCATACTGGGAAAAATCTATATACGGGTCAACTATATCAACAACGTCTTCAACAAGTTTCTGTACGTTTCTCGGATAGTTTCCGAACCCGTAATTATTATTAGTGTAATAGCTATAGAGACGGGGAGCAGTGCTCCATCCTGTTGAACTGGGCAGGTTAACTGTAATTATATTGAGAGTTCCGTAAGAGACCTCAGAATAATAGGTCCTTACCGAAGAGCCTGTCGTATCATAGATGAGGGTATCAAAAAAAACGGCTCCAACCTGTGAGGGCTTATCTGTAAATTGAACGAGAAGTGCTAAGGCTTTGAAATCTCCGGCAGGTCCTAATTCAGGAGCAAAGACTCTGCTTCCATCAAGACGCCGTGCACCCTGGTTTATCCCCATTTTTTTAAAAGTATCAGGCTCTGTGAGGAAAAACGGCGTAGGCTTTGTCCCCTTTTTTATTTCCTCACGCAGTAGTTTATGCGGGGGCATTGCCCATGATGCGGATATGAACGAAATCAACAAAAAAACTGAAAACAACAGAAGCAAACCACTCTTTTTCATTTTACTTCTCCTTTTCAGACTATATATAAATTATACTCCTTAATTTTTAGGAGCAAAAGCCTTTTTAACTTTTTCATGCAAAAAAGATGCTAAAATACAAAGTCAAATAATTTAGTTCGAAAATTCTGATAAAACTAATCTGTAAAAATAATTAACAATTTAATATGACTTTCTTCTTTACGCCACATCCCCCCTCGCGTTCGGATTATCAAGAAAAATTGTAATCTAATTATACAGTTAGTCGTTAAATAAATTATAACCTTTACAGCTTTTAGAGTCAAGAAAAATATAAATCAGGCATTAAATCTATTATATATCTCTTTCCTTGTAGGGCAGAGACAGACATATGAACAGCCATAATCAATGCTGTAATTACAAAACTTGCAGGGCGGCTGTTTAACAAAGAGAATATTAACAAGCATATTTTCAACTTCACAGAGGCAATCATTTCCATTGCTTAAACAGGAAAATTTTTTATTGCACCTGGTGGTACTTTGCAGGACATCATTATCTATATTAAATTTCATTTTAATCAACCTTCACTCTTTTGAGTCAATGATTTACTTGAATTATAAGGCTCATTACATTTTACTCCTATGTTTTTCGTCATATTCATATGTAGGAAGTCTAATACCGCCTCTTGTGCAAGTAAAGGTAATTTTCACATTCAGCTAAAGATATTTATACATTGAGAATAAAAGATGATTTGAGCGTGTGACCTTGCAGCGTAACTGCAAAAAATATTACCCCCAATAAAAATAGAAATTTTGAGCAAAAACGAGAAAAAATGAATAAAAAGCAGATATTTTTCAATTACTGCCATTTTTTAACATTAAGAAGCCTTGTCTTGAATGTCCATTAGATGTATATTAGCACTCTTCTTGTAAGAGTGCTAATGAAATCCATAGACTCTATTCAATAAAATTTATAGAAGAAAGGAGATTAACCATGAAATTTAAGCCGCTTAAAGACAGGATTTTAGTAAAGTATTCTGAAGAGGCAGAGAAAAGTGCCGGTGGGATTTTTATCCCTGATACTGCAAAGGAAAAACCGCAGAAGGGTGAAATTGTTGCAGTCGGTCCCGGCAGGGTAACCGATGACGGGAAGCTTCAAAAGGTAGAGGTAAAGGTCGGCGACATTGTGTTGTTTGATAAGTACTCAGGCTCCAAAATAGAAATGGACAACATTGAGTATCTTATTATCAGGGAAGATGATATCTTAGGGATATTAGAGAAATAAAGGAGGAGAAAATGGCTAAACAACTATTATTTGATGAAGCAGCAAGGGGCGCAATCCTTAAGGGCGTGAGTCTTCTTACTGATGCGGTGAAGGCAACGCTGGGACCAAAGGGAAGAAATGCGATTTTAGATAAAAAGTATGGGGCACCGACTATCACAAAGGACGGTGTTACTGTAGCAAAAGAGATAGAACTGAGGGACCCGTGGGAGAATATGGGTGCACAGCTTCTTAGGGAGGTTGCAAGTAAGACCTCTGATGTTGCAGGTGACGGCACAACCACTGCTACTGTCCTTGCCTACTTAATTTATAAGGAGGGGAATAAACATATCGTTGCCGGTGCAAATCCCATGGAGGTTAAAAGAGGGATAGAGAAGGCAGTGAGTGTAGTTGTAGAGGAGCTGAAAAAACAGACCAAGACCGTACAGGAGAAAAAAGAAATTGCACAGGTCGGGACTATCTCTGCAAACAATGATTCCACAATCGGAGACCTCATCGCAGAGGCTATGGATAAGGTCGGCAAAGACGGCGTTATTACTGTTGAAGAAGCTAAGAGCATGCAGACGACGCTTGATGTTGTTGAGGGGATGCAGTTTGACAGGGGATATATCTCGCCGTATTTTATAACCAATCCTGAGAGGATGGAATGCATCCTTGAAGATGTGGTGCTCTTAATCAATGAGAAGAAAATAAGCTCTATGAAAGACCTCCTGCCGATACTTGAGCAGACTGCAAAGATGGGCAAGCCGCTTCTGATTATTGCAGAAGAGGTAGAGGGCGAGGCGCTTGCCACGCTTGTTGTAAATAAACTGCGCGGAACGATTCAGGTGTGTGCGGTCAAGGCGCCCGGCTTTGGTGAGAGGCGGAAGGCAATGCTTGAGGACCTTGCTATACTGACAGGCGGGACAATGATATCAGAAGACCTCGGCATAAAACTTGAGAATATAAAGCTCTCTGACCTTGGAAGGGCAAAGAAGATTACGATTGACAAGGAAAATACCACCATTGTTGAAGGGGCAGGCGACCATAGCAAGATCAAAGGCAGGGTAAAGCAGATAAAGGCGCAGATTGAGGAGACCACATCTGACTATGACAGGGAAAAACTGCAGGAGCGCCTTGCAAAGATTGTCGGCGGTGTTGCCGTGATTAATGTGGGTGCGGCGACAGAGACAGAGATGAAAGAGAAAAAGGCAAGGGTTGAGGATGCCCTTCATGCAACGAGGGCGGCAGTAGAGGAGGGCATAGTCGCTGGCGGAGGGGTTGCTCTTTGAAGGTGCATTCCTGTGCTGGAGAAGCTTAAACTTGAAAACCATGACCAGCAGGTTGGCATACAGGCAGGGATTATTGACCCGACAAAGGTTACAAGATATGCCCTGCAGAATGCAGCCTCAGTAGCAGCACTTATGATTACAACGAGTGTAATGGTAACTGAGATTCCGGAGGAAGATAAAGGTCCCAAGATGCCCGGCGGAGGCATGGGCGGAGGCGGCATGGAAGGGATGTATTAAAAAGACAGTTAACAGTGAACAGTTGACAGATGACTGTTGACAAAAATAGCAGACAAGAGAGGGGCGGGAGCAATCCCGCCCCTCTCTCTTTAAAGTTAATTCATTCTCTGTTTATCTTTGCATAATACTCTATCTCAAGAAGCCGTCTCTTTATGTTCACCCCTGAGGAGTATCCGCCTATTGAGCCGTCGGATTCAATGACCCTGTGGCATGGGAGGATTATCGGAAAGGGGTTTCTTGAAAGCGCCCTGCCAACTGCCCTTACAGCAGCAGGGCTTCCGATCTTTTCAGCCACCCATTTATATGTGCGGGTCTCTCCGAAAGGAATTTGCGTAAGACAACTCCAGACTTTTTTTTCAAATTCCGTTCCCTTGAGAAGGTTTATTTTCTGGGCAAATCCGCTGTCTATACCTTTGAAATAGCCGTTAAGCTCTTTTAAAAAAATTTTAGGCGCTGAATTTTTCATGAAAGGTATCTGAGCAGGTTTTTTGAACAATACCCCTGCAAGCGAGTCTTTCAAAAAAATCAGATAAAGCGTGCCTACAGGACTCTCAAATGTGTCGTAGAATAATGTGGACTTTTTCATTTTTTCTTCATGCCGTCTTGACCCTCTTAACATCTATGACCCCGCTGACAAGCGGTATCTTTTTGAAAATCTCATTAAGCTGGTTTTTGTCTTTGACTTCAAGTATGAAGTTAAGGCTTGCCTGCTTGCTGTTAGTCGCGGAGGACTCAATATGACGGATATTAATGTTTGCAGCCGAGATAATTGTGCTTAAGTCCGCAAGCACCCCGGGCTTATCCAGAGTAAACACGGATATTTTGACTGTGTAGGTTGATTCTTCGCCCGGGACCCACTCTACGTCAACAAGGCGGTCTTTATCAACAGCCATAGCTTCAAGGTTTGGGCAGTCTGCTGTATGAATGGAAACACCCCTGCCTCTTGTCACAAAACCCTTTACTTTTTCGCCGGGGAGCGGATAACAGCATTTTGAACGGTGAAACATAATGTCATCAATGCCTTTAATCTTAATTCCCTTGTCTTCCGGCGCTTTCTTAATCTCTTTCTTTACTGCCTGCTTTTCTGCCTTTACAGGCTCCGGAAGCAGGCCGTGTATAATTTGATGTGCGGAAAGTTTGCCGTAACCTACTGCCAGAAGCAGGTCCTCATGCGTGAAAAGCTTGAAGGGTTTGGCGGCGTCAAGGATTTCTTTGGACTTTATTAATGCAGGGCTGAGGTCATGTTTCCTGAGTTCTCTTTCAAGCAGTTCTTTGCCGATAACAAATCCTTTTTCCCTTTCTTCCGCCTTTATCCACTGTTTTATCCTGTTTTTTGCCCTCGCTGTTTGGACGAATTTAAGCCAGTCTTTGCTTGGATGATGACCCGGCGTTGTTATTATCTCCACCGAATCGCCGTTTTTAAGGTTGTATCTTATGGGCACAATTTTGCCGTTTACCTTTGCCCCTGTGCACTGGTGCCCGATCTGCGTGTGAATGCTGTAAGCGAAATCAACGGGCGTTGCGTCATACGGCAGCTCCATTACATCTCCTTTGGGCGTGAACACATATACTACGTCAGGGAAAAGATTGCCTTTTACAGTTTCAAGGAATTCTTTTGCATCGGGCATGTCTTTTTGTGCCTGTATGATGTCCCTCAGCCATGAAAAATATTTATCATCCCTTTCCTTTATAGGCTTGTGTTCTTTATATTTCCAGTGTGCGGCAATACCTTCTTTGGCAATCCTGTCCATCTCCTCGGTCCTTATCTGGAATTCAATCCTCTCGCCTTTGGGTCCGACTACTGTTGTATGAAGTGATTGATACAGGTTTGATTTAGGCGCACCCACATGATCCTTGAACCTGCCGGGCACAGGGGTCCACAGGGAATGAATAAGTCCTAAGATGGCATAGCAGTTAGACTGTGTATCGGTGATTATCCTTAATGCAAGGATGTCATACACCTGTTCAAAGGCAATTCCCTGTCTCTGCATTTTCTGATAAATGCCGTAGTAGTGTTTTACTCTTCCAATGACCTTGCCGGGGATGGAAGCCTCTGTAAGTTTATCTTCAATGAGCTGCGTTACTTCATTTAAGTATCCTTCCTGCTCCTCCCTTCTTTTTGCAACTTTGTAGGCAAGTTCGTTATATATTTCAGGCATGAGGGTTTTGAAACTCAAGTCTTCAAACTCTGTTTTAAGCCGTCCAATACCAAGGCGGTTTGCAAGGGGGGCATATATCTCCTGCGTCTCGCGGGCTATTTTGTGCCGTTTTACCTCAGGAAGGTATTCAAGGGTGCGCATGTTGTGGAGCCTGTCAGCAAATTTAATCAATATTACCCTTATATCTTTTGCCATCGCAAGGAACATCTTCCTGAAATTTTCAGCGTGCGCCTCTTCGCTTGTTCTAAATTCCATTTTTGCCAGTTTGGTGATTGCCTCAACAAGAAAGGCAACATCCTTCCCGAAAAGCCCGTTAATGTCCGCAACCGTTGCGTCTGTATCTTCAACCGTATCGTGAAGGAGGCCAGCTGCAATGGTTGTGGCGTCCAGCCGCATATCAGTAAGAATTGCGGCAACTGCGAGTGGATGCTCTATGAAAGGAGAGCCTTCTACGCGTTTCTGCCTTTGATGCGCCTCGCTTGAGAATGAATATGCCCTTCTGAGGAGGTCAAAATTTGCGTCAGGATTGTAGGAGAATACCCTGTCAATAAGGGCGTCAATGGTGTTTATTTCCTTTAATACGGACATAATTTATTATACTACTAAAATAAAGGAAAATATAAACCCAAAAAATGCGTGAATGGAACCACAGAGGTCACAGAGTTTTTTTAAAAGGATTAAAACCCCTATAATTTTCAATGGTTCTCTGTGCACTCATGATTTGTTCTTGCACAGAGGCATAATACCCATTGCACTTAAAGAGGTCACAGAGAAAATCACTTTTTTCTTTTATTTTTAATATATATCTCTGTGTTCTCTGTGGTTAATGCATTATCCGGGATAAATAGAGGGATGGGGAATTGACTTATTGCATTTTCATATGAAACTTATTAATATTTCAAAAGAAGCCGGGGAGACCCAATAAATGTTTTATGAAGAAATTTTTAAAAGTCTCAACAAAAAGCATATAGACTATGTCGTTGTCGGCGGGGTTGCCTTTGTGTTGCACGGAGTTGTCCGCCTTACGGCTGATCTTGACCTCATGGTCTCGCTTGACAGAGACAACATTGCCAGATTTGTAAGTCTTATGAATGAACTCGGCTACAAGCCAAAGGTTCCTGTAAGGGCAGAAGAACTCTTAGATTTTCAAAAGAGAAAATACTGGCTGGAAGAAAAAAATATGAAAGTATTCAGTTTCTACCATCCGCATCAGCCTTTAAACCTGATTGACATTTTCATTTATGAGCCTGTTGATTACAAGAAAATGAAATCTGATGCAGTTAAAATGAAGATTGGAAAACTTTCAATACCTGTTGCCTCAATAGAGGATCTTATAATGCTGAAAGAGATTTCTGGAAGGCGGCAGGACAAAGAAGATATTAAGGCTCTGAAAAAAATTAAGGGATATGAAAAAGAATAAGAGAAAAGACACTGGTTTCATTTATGCTTTTTCCGAAGAAAAGCTTAAAGAATTTAAAGACACACCGTTAAGGGCACGGCTTCAATGGCTTGAAGAGGCAAATATGTTTATCAATAAAGCAATCGGCTTTAAAAAAAGAGCAGTTTTTGATAAGAGGTTTAAAGGGATAGAGAAGAATTAAACTATTGCCAGGAATCAGCAAGACGGCAGATATGGACTTGAAGGTTATTGAAAGGCTGCTGTAGCTTGGCTGGAAGCGGGGGCTATTTTTCACGGAAATCATTTATAATTATGGCAATTCTTAATACAGGATAAGGAGCTTCATGGCAAAGGGGAAAAAGCCGAAAAATTCGGGCAATAACAACATAGAAGCCTACAGGCATGAATAAGAAACCTGTAAAAATGCTGTCCCTGTAGGGCTTGCCTCTTACGACACCTCAAAGCCGAAACCAAAGAAATACGAATATGACCCTCACCTTGACCCACAACTGGTTTGGACTGGAAAAATATGAAGGATAAATCTATCTTGCCGCTTGATAAAGCATATGAAGACATCAAAGCTATCCTTGAAAACGCCCGCGCTAAGTCTTTCAAAGCCGTTAATACTGCTATGGTGCAGGCTTACTGGCATATTGGAAGAATAATTGTCGAGGAGGAACAACACGGAGAAGGGCGGGCGGAATATGGAAAGGCAATTATCGAAGAATTTGCAAAAAGGCTTGCCCGTGAATACGGCAAAGGATTCAACAAAACTAATCTCTGGTATATGAGACAGTTCTATCTTGCTTTTCAGAATCTCCACGCACTGCGTGGAGAATTGACATGGACACATTACCGGCTTCTTTTAAAAGTTGAAAAGGCGAAAGCCCGCGAATTTTACATGCATGAGGCGATTAACTCCGACTGGAGCTTATCCGGTTCATCCCCGCATATGCGGGGAACATTTTTTGTCGTAGAAGACATTGTGATCGTCGGGCGGTTCATCCCCGCATATGCGGGGAACATCGCTTACACTGAGCGATCTGTTTGTCTGCCATCGGTTCATCCCCGCATATGCGGGGAACATATCCCGGAGACCATTTGCCAGGGTGATAAACTCGGTTCATCCCCGCATATGCGGGGAACATCTTCATTTCGCGAATTCGCCGGTTCACATTACCGACATAGATACCAGCCCTCACTTCTATTAGCCAGACAGCAAGCCTGCCTCTGAGTCTGGGTGGTGTGTTTTCAACCACGATGACCAGCATCGCCTAATTCCTCCTTGTTCGGTATTGCTATCGGTACAGCTTCCTCGTGAGCTTTCGGCTTCTCAATTCGTCCAGCCGCAAGAATCTGTTCGATGTCCGGAATAATGCGGTGCAATACCCGTGCTTGCCGAAATGCATCACGGCAGGCAAGACGCACATCACGTTCAGGGTCTTTTGGATTTTTTGCGGCTATACGAAATGCCACGGGCACGACAGTCTCAAATTTAAAAATATCCGCGATGTCATAAACAAAAGACTGCGGCTTTCCAGTGTGAATAAATCCGATTGCCGGAGCATAGCCTGCGGCAAGGATAGCAGCTTCGCAAATTCCATAAAGGCAAGCAGTCGCCGATGAGAGGCAGCGGTTAGCCGTATCGCCGCTCTCCCACTCGGTATAGTCATAATTGCGGGCTTTCCACTGGACGCCATATTGT
>JACROO010000053.1 GCA_016214355.1 Nitrospirota bacterium
CTTCCATGTCTAAAGGGACTTATACTAAGCAGAAACCACGAATTAAATTATTTGTCACTTATTTTGCTACAGCACCCGCACCGCCAGCTGGAGCGGCAGCAGTTGGTGTTCAAGTTCATGCACCACCAGCACCTGAAGTTACAGCGGCAGGAAGGTTCACCATAAGAGGATTGCTGCTCGGGTAGCCGCTGGTATTACCACTTATATTACTTCCGGTCAGGTTACTAATACTGCCGCTCCCTGTAGCAGGCAAACCTGATATTGTTGTTCTACTGCCTGCTGGCCGCCATAGTGCACCCCACTGTACGCCAAGCTCTTTTGTAAAACTTGTTGTTACCTCAACAATTCTCGCCTCAATACTGACCTGAGGTGTTGGAATATCAAGAGATTTAATAAGCCCTTCATATTCTTTGTGTTTCTCCTTAATATCTTTTATAATTATACTGCTTGTCCTCCTATCGGTACTTATAAATCCCATACTTGTAAGCACCTTGGCAGTTTCAATAGTGCTTTTTACCTTATCAACATCGGCGTAGTTAATCGGATAAATCCTTGTCTCAATATCTCCAGACTTTATCTCTGCCTCCTTTGCCTTTGCTATCTCTTCTCCTTCCCTGGATAAGACAGCGGTCGGCGCTATACGTATAATCCTGCCCTCTGCTATCTTTGACAGTCCGTAATTTCTGAGAATTATCTCAAGTGCCTGATCCCACGGCACATTCAGAAGCCTCATTGAAAATTTGCCTTTTACCTCCGGATGCACAACAATGTTATAGCCGCTTACATCTGCAAGGAGCCTGAAGATATGCAAGAGGTCGGCTTCCTGAAAATCAAGCGATATCTTCTCCCCTGCATATTTTCCTGAAACAACAGGGGCGGCTTCTGGCTTGGTTTCCCCGGTTGTTTTTTCATTTTTTTCTGCTGCAGGTTGTTGAGGCGGAGCCGGGGGAGTTTCCTGCATTTCAGCAGCCATGGGCTCAGGTTTAGACAATGTGAGGATTAATAGATTTTCTTTATGGACAGGTTTAATCTCAGCAGGTACAGAAAGGGCAATCTCAAGCCGTGCCGTTCTCACAGCACCGTCAATTTCTGAGGGGATTATCTCCATAACCCCGCCCTTATCAAAAACCATTTTTTCTTTAAACCTGCCGAGCCCTACATCAAACAGTTCCACTACAACCTTATATGGGTCAGACGGCTTGTAAAGAGTGTAAGTAATCAAGGAATTGCTCTCTATCCATATCTCGGAAGAACTGTCAACCTCTTTTATATTTATGCCTGTAATCTCAGGGTTTTTTCCCGGCTGTTCTTCTGATTCAGCAGTGTTTCCTGATATACAAAGCATAATTAAAATAAATAAGAATAGAAAAATTTTTTTAAGTTTTATCATTCTTCCCCCTTACCCTTCCGGAGTTTCAAAACTACTTCCCTCGGTTTTGTTTTACCTTTATAATCTTTGACATATTCTATTATTATTACTTTATCGTCTGTTATTTTTGCAACCTTTCCTTTATGCAGCCCCAAAACTGTTCCCTCCCTGACTGTAAATGCCTTGTTGTCAAACGAAAGCAGTAACGCATAATAATGACCCTCTTTTTCAGCAATTGCAATTAATTTAAAATCACTAACATCATAGCCCTCAAGCGTTCCTATAACCCTGCCAATTTTCTCTTTTTCTTTCGGAGCCGATATGAGCGATGCAAATGGGTCAGGCCTTCCCTTAGAATCATAGGTATAACCGTATTCTTCAAGCTTCAGAATCTCTGGAAGAGGCGCCTGTACCTGAACTTGTTTTTTTACGTTTTTTGCCCCTTTTGCCTGCGGTGAGGCAGGCTCTTTGCTGCATCCAGAAAGATGAACGGTAAATAAAAGTATAATTATGGTTATGAACAGCTTCATGGCTTTTTTTCTTTCTTGGGCTCCTGAACTGCTGCTACAGCAGAGAAGGTAGTAGCAGTAAAAGTCGCATTTACCTGCAAGATGCCTTCTCTGACAGCAGGGTTGCTAAGCCTTATGTCTGAGACATTAACAATTCGCGGCAATCTGCTGATATAACTAAAAAAATTGCCAAGGTTATGATAGCCTGTTAAGACTTCTACCCTCACAGGGATTCTTATATAAAGCCCGCCCGGGTCAGGGGCCTTTGCATCAGGCCTCCATAAAAGAATTTTAAGGCCTGACTTAATGCCGAGGTCAGAGATCTGTTTTAACAGCCCCGAGACTTCTTTTTCCTCCGGCAGTTGTTCCTGTAATTTTATAAGCCGCGCTTTTAAACGGGTATTTTCTATTTTCAATGTAGCAAGCCTGTTTGCCTTCACTTCACTGCTTGCAATTTCCTTGTCCAGATTACCTATGGTGTCCTTTAATTTTGTGATTTCATTATTTTTAGGAATATAAACAAGGACGATGAATAATACAATTAATAGTATGGAAGGCACAGATACGATAATCGTCCTTACATACGGCGGCAATTTTTTCATGCTCATGTTAATATTCATCGCCATAATCTTTGACTTCTCCTTACAACTTAATCCTGAAAGTCATTTTAAAATGATAAACAGATATATTCTCAATTGTTTCACTCCGCGACTCTATCAGTGCCACTTCTACTATATATTTTGACTGCTTCAAGTTTTCTACATAACCCACCAGTTCCGGGTTAGTAAATGCATAACCTTCTATGTTTACATTGCCTCCTGACTCATTTAAGAAAGTCAGCCATACACCTCTCGGAAGCAGAGCACTAATTTCATCCAAAAGCCTTAAGGGAATATTCTGGTTTTTTCTTAACTGCTCAATGACACTATTTTTATCCTGGAATGCCTTGTTAATCTGCTCATAATCCTTGACTTCCTTTATCATTGCCTGTAATTCAGCAAGCCTTTTCTCTTTTAAAGCCTGCTCAGCCTTTAAGTCTGCGGCCTTGCCTGTTAAATAAAGGGTAAAACCGCCCAGCACTAAAACTATTGCGACAAAGACAAAAGTGCCGATAACGAAGACTCCCGGCAACGGCTTGATTTTTTTCCTAAGTTCCGGAGGAAGAAGGTTTACTCTAATCATCTGTCTCCGACTCCCCTTAGTGCCAGGCCCATTGCAACAACCGCAACAGGACTTACTTTCTTAAGATAATTTTTGTCAACACCTTCCGTTATAATGATATTTTTAAAGGGCTCCATAATTTTGACCTCTGTCCCTATCCTCTCAGCTAATAAAGGAGCAAAATCTTTCACCATTGCACATCCTCCGCTTAAAATTATCTCATTGATGTCTTTTTCATTTGTGGCACCCCTGTAGTAGTCAAATGACCTTGAGATTTCAGCAATGATATCCTCAGACGCAGAATTCAAGACCGATGCAACGTCTTCCATATGAACTCCCTCAACAGACTCCCCCCGTTTAAGTTTCTCGGCATCGTTATAGGAGGCTGCAAGTTGTTTCTGAAGCGCCTCAGTGTGCATGTTGCTGCCGACAGGGCTGTATCTTGTAAAGACAGACATCCCGCCGTTTAGGATGTGCATATTAATAGTACTTGCTCCGACATTAATCAGTGCAATATTTTCCTGCGGCTTTACTTCATAGCTGATTTCATATAGATTTGCAAGGGCAAATACATCAACATCAACGATTACAGGATTAAGCCCGGACTCCTTCACAACAGACACATATTCATTTATCTTGTCCTTTTTAACAGCAACGATAATGACATCCATCTTGTTCTGCTCTTCTGCGGCGCCTAATATCTGAAAATCAAGGTTTACGTCTTCAATGTCAAAAGGCACATATTGTTCTGCCTCAAATTTTATTGAGTCGTTTAATTCTTCCTCAGTCATCTGGGACACAGAAATTTTCTTTATGATTACAGATGAATGTCCTGATATGGCAATAGCTGTATCTTTTACTTTTATTGCAGCGTCTGAAATAAGCCCTTTTATTGCCTCTACTACACGGGGGGAATCTATTATGGATCCGTCTACAATGAGTTCCGGCGGGAGTGATGCTACGCTTATGCGCTCTAACTGATAGCCGTCCTTGACATCCTTCAGTTGAACGGCCTTAATATGTCTTGAACCGATATCTAAACCTATTATCCCTTTGCTACGACTCAGTAGCATATAGCACTATAAATATCAAAAAGATACGATATTGTCAAGGTTTTTCCGCATGTTGTTTAAAACAGCCATAAGATTTTCAAAAAGATAAACGCCCCTGAGAGTCTCAGATCTTAAGTGTCATAATACCTAATCTTGAAAATTTCTCAGCAATGCAGGGGTTGTGCTGCTTATTCTAAGAGGGTAATAATTGAAATTTAGAAATTAAAAATTAAGACAAGACCCCGGATATTTTACTGCTTCTCAGTTTTTCTGTTATAAATGTCCTCAAACCTTATTATATCGTCTTCTTCCAGATACTCGCCGTTCTGGACCTCTATAATCTCAAGCGTTATCCTGCCTACATTCTCAAGCCTGTGTCTTGTTGACATAGGGATGTAAGTACTTTCATTGGGATGAGCGTCGTAGGACTTATCACCGTTTGTCACCCTCGCTGTTCCCGCTACTACAACCCAGTGTTCACTGCGGTGATGGTGCAGCTGATGACTTAGTTTTGCACCGGGTTTTACGGTTATCTTTTTAATCTTAAACCGCTCTCCTGTCTCAAGCACTGTATATGACCCCCAGGGCCTGTGCACTGTCTTATGAGTTACATATTCCTCTGCACCGCGCTCTTTAAGTATATCCACAATCTTTCTGACATCCTGCGCCCGGTTCTTGGGACAAATGAGTGTAGCATCTGCCGTATCAACCACTATCATATCATCAAGCCCTATGACGCCGACTACCCTCTTCCCGCAGTAGAAGATTGAATTTTTGCTGTCTATTGATATTATATTTCCATGCTTCACATTATTATTTGAGTTGCGCGGCAGGATGTACTCAAGCGCATGCCAGCTCCCGACATCAGACCAGCCCATGTCCGCAGGCACTATTGCCACATTCTCCGCCTTCTCAAGGACTCCATAATCTATAGACTCAGGCTGGAGCTTGGAAAACACAGACCTTTTAGCTGTTCCCTCTTTTTTACTGCCAAGCGTCTTTTTTATCTTAACAAGCCCTTCGTATAATGCAGGCATATATTTTTTTATTGCACGAAGAATCGTCTCAGCCTTCCAGACAAACATCCCGCTGTTCCAGTAGTAATCTCTTTCCTTGAGGTATTTCGCTGCCATCTCTTTATCAGGTTTTTCCTTGAATCCAATGGCATTGTAAACCCCGTCTTTAATCTTCCTGCCGCATTTTATGTATCCGTATCCGGTCTCAGGCTTATCTGGTTTTATGCCTATAGTAACCATGTAGCCCTCAGACGCCGTCTGCGCAGCAACCAATAATGCACGACAGAATTTATCACTATCTTTAATTATGTGGTCTGACGGAAGGACTATCATTATTGCTTCTGGATTGAGATTTTTTAAGTATATCGCTGCAAGTCCAACAGCAGGAGCGGTGTTTTTGGCTTCCGGTTCAAGTATGAACCGGTTATCCCATGATTCATCCGTCAAGGCATGAAGCTGAAAATTTATTGATTCCATCTGTTTCTGGTTGGTTACGATATACGTATTCCCCGCAGGAATTACAGGACTTATTCTGCTGACAGTAGATTGTATTAACGTCTCCTTGCCGACTATGCTTAAAAGCTGCTTGGGAGTGTGCTCCCTGCTTAATGGCCAGAATCTTGTGCCCGAGCCGCCCGCAATTATAACAGCATACAGGCTGTTAACATTATTTTTGTTCTTCACACTAAACACCTTCCATCAAAATTTTTATGCTCAACTCCAAGTAAAGAAATTATTGTTGGTCCTACATCTACGATATTTATATCCTTCTCTTTAATATTCCTGTTGATAAAAAATACTGCATTGTCTCTGGTATGCCCTCCGGTAAGAAAACCCCTGCCAGTCAGGCTGGTTTTATTCACAGCGCCCTTCAAATCATACCCCGGATAAGGCAGTGCGAGTAAATCAGGCGCATCGTTATAATATCCACCGCTGTAGAGCTCCTCTTTTAAAAAAACTGACTTTACAACTTTTTCCCCGTCAACCTCTAATAACACTAAATCTTCTTTTAATCTCTGCCTCATGGCTTCATATTCACGGCCTTCAACGCATCCCTGCTGATATTTATCCTTTAAATGGATATAAAACCTTGCAGGGTCAAGTGCAAATACCTTGCTGTCACCCAGCATATCCTCAAAAGATTCAGGCGGGTCTTTCTTAAACTGCAGGTATCCCTTCTCCCTCAACCACCAATTAAGATAGACCTCCTTTTTTATCGTTGTAAATCCGTGGTCAGATACAATTATAAAAGGGATATCGTCCCCTGCCCTTTTATACATCTCACCGATGAAGGAGTCTAATCTTTTATAGAAATCTACAAAAAAATTGTGTTCTGAATGAGATTTATCTTCCAGTGCATTCCAGAGATAATGATGCAGGCGGTCTGTCTCAGTTATTACGCCTATGAATAAATCCCATTCGTGACTGTCTAAAAAGTGCAGGATGGCTTTTCTTCTTATCGCAAAGGCACGGTCAATATCCTCGCTCAAGGCAGATGATGATTCCTTTGCCTTTTGCGTATCAACATCCATCCTGTAATCTATGCCCTTTAGGTATTCATACGCGCTTTCAGGATAAGTTGCCTTCCTGAGGTCAAGTGCCACAAATCCGGCAGTCAAAATCCCGTTTAACTGTCTTGCAGGATAAGTTGAAGGAAGGTTTAACACAATGCTCTTCCTGTTGTTTTTCCCGGCAATGTCCCATAATGTTTCGCTTTTAATATCAGATGAGTTAGGGAAATACCATTTATAACTGTCCTTTTGCAATTCCATAAAACCGTATATCCCGTGTTTCCCGGGATTAACGCCTGTCATGAAGGTACTCCATGAGGTAGAGGACACCTCCGGTATGGATGCTGTCATAGCGGAAAATGTCCCGTTTTTTACTATGCCTGAGAGGTTAGGCATAATGCCTTCGTTAATAAACCGCACCAGCAGGCTATAAGGGACACCGTCTATTCCAAGGACAATTACTTTGTTTTTTGCTTTCTTGAAAAGTTTTCCGAACATCCTGCCTGTTACATGTACCCCAAATCCCTGAGCTTGCCCATTATCTCTTCCTTGCCTTGTCCGCGCCCGGCACGCTCGGTGGTATTCTCCATATCCTGTTCCCACGCCGGAATATCAGAGTTTTTAAATGTCGTGCATCTTGCGCCAAGGGAGCGGTAACCGGACTTGTATAACGCACAGAAAGGAATCTTGTATTTATGTATTGCATTCCAGATATCACGCTCTTTAAAGTGCAGTATAGGCTGAATCCTTGTGTGCGGAGGATTACTCCTCGGGCTGAAGTATGTCTCCTCTTTTCTTGCGGTCTGTTCATCCCACCTGATGGCTGTTGAAAGCGACTGAATCCCATGATTTTCTAAGAAATCATTCATTGCAACAGTTTTCATCAGATGGTTGCCCACATATGATTCCGGTTCAAGAGGGAACTCCTTCCCGTCAAAGCCGAGGTTAGTAATTTCAGCCCTGTTGCGTTCATTCAGGTTCCATTCTTTTTTGAGCAGGTTGACAACATCCCATATCTCATCAAACACATCGCCCTCATCAATAAACATGCACTTGGGCATCGGCGCTTTTAGTTCTTTACAGGCTTCTTTAAAAAGCCATGTCATCGTTGTGCTGTCTTTGCCTCCGGTCCATGCAATCGCAAGCTTCTCCGTCCCGAACTTTTCAATTGCCTCCTTGATGACCTTCTTTGACTGGGCAACTTTCTCTTCAATGCTTAATGACATTAATCTTTCCTTTTCTTCAAGTGTCATCTTTCCTCCTTAATATTTTATTTTAATGTATTTTTTAAGTGTCTGAAATCTCATTTTTCCCTCAGGGTCGTTAGATAATTTTTCTATGTATTCTACAAAAAATGCGATGAACACTGAAAAAAAGAATGCTGCAACCGCTGCAATCATAACCATTTTCCCTCTTCTTTGTTTTATTTTCTTCTCAGGCGGTATTGCCTCATCAATTACCTGTATTACTGCAGAATCCCTTGCCTCATCAAGTTTTGCTGCCTCATACTGTTTTGCCAGAAGTTCATAGAGTGCCTCATTAAATTTAAAATCCCTTAATTTTCTGGTATATTCGGTCCCTATCGCAGGCATTCTGCCTGTCGGCATAAATGTATCAGATTTGTTGCCGCTTCTTACCTCAAGCTTGCTTAATTCTGCCTTAAGACCTTTTAATGCCTCTTCCGTCTTTTGAAGATCCGGATTGCTGGAAGTGGAGTATGTCCTCATCACCTTAAGCTCAACTTCTTTTGCGGCAATCTGCGCCCTTAACTGTGCCATGCCTTCTATCACTGCCTTTGCCTGTTCATCTATCTTGACTGCGCCTGTTTTTTCCTGAAACCCCCTTAAAGACTCCTCAGACTTTATAAGTGACTCTTTTGTATCTTTGAGCTGTTCTTCAAAGAATAGTCTCCTTGCGGCTGCCTCTGTGACTGCAAGTCCTTTGGTAAAATTTTTTAATTCCTCTACAAATACATTTGCCATATCAGCAGCCCTTTTGGGGTCTTTATCTTCAACCCCGATGGTCAATATACCGCTTTTTTTATCATCTTTAGTCACAAGTGCTTTAACGAGGCTGTTTCTTGCATCACCACGTCTTTCAGCCTTATAAAGCTCCATTAGGTTGAATCTATCTATGATGTGGTCAAGAACTGTCCTTGACTTCAACATCTCCATATAAAGGTCATTTGTAGTTTTTATGCCAACAGCGCCTCCAGCCATGGCTGCAGCCCCCCCAAGCTGGCTTAAAATCTGTGCTGCCATACTTGAACTGCCCTGCTGCGGAGGAAGTATTCTTGTCTCTGCCTTATACACCGGTGTCATGATGAGACTTATAATGGCTGTAACGACAGCCGCAGACAGGGTAATCGCAATAATTAGTTTTTTGCGTTTTGCAATGACGATAAGATAGTCAATGAGGCTGATATCGTCTGTTTCTTGCTGCATTTGTTTTTCTTCCATATTTTTATTTTTTAACCACAGAGAACACAGAAAAATATTTTAAACCAGCCCAACCCGCCATTTGCCGTCCTCTTTATACATCTTAAGCTCGGCATCCCCTTCTATGTATAAGATTATCACTGCTTTATCGGCTTTAACCTCACCCATCTTCCAGACGCTTTTCTTTAATGCAAGGTCAGGGTCAAAATTTTTTAAGTAGTTCCTCCAGTAAAGGTCAAACGTTTTCCCGTTATTCCCAAAGTCTTGAATAACCTCTTCTTTTTTTACCTCTGAATTTATTTTCTTTTCGGCATTATAAACATCTTCAATTATAGTCTTATGCGATTTTTCTGACAATAGCTCCCAAACTGTTCTATAATTGCCTTCTTTTAAGGAAAGAAAAAACTTTTCTGCTGAATCAAGTATTATTGCTTCAGGCTCATTGTTATTTCCGGCATATGCGATGGAATAATTTAAAAAATTACTATAAAAAAGAAAGGCTAAAAATAAAACTGCAGTGCAATAAAACTTACTTTTTTGTTTCATATAAGCTGTTAGACCTGTTATTAACCTGCTTAATATTTTCTTAGTTACGGTCTGTTTTGATAACTGTAGTAACAATTATATCAAAAAACTTTACACAATACATAACAAAAAGGGGTTGTATTCTTACAACCCCCTTTTTTGCTAATCTACTAAAAACAAGATAGCTTTTAAAATTTTCTTTTAATGATGTGCTGTTGTTGTAGTAGCACTTCCACCCGATGTTGCTGTTGATGCGGCGGCTACTACTGCCGCTGCTGCTATTGTTGCTGCTGCAATTGTCCCGGTTGTCACTGCCGCTGTCGTTGCTGCTCCTGCTGCAGCTCCTGCCGCTCCAGCACCAGCACCGGCTCCTGCCGCTCCAGCACCTCCTCCAGCACCACCAGCACCCGCGGCTGCACCTGCAGCAGCCTCAGCAGCAATTGTCTTCGTTACAAAACCGGGCAGCAGAATAGCACTAAGAGTAAAAATGCAGAGCACTACCAAAACAAACTTTCCCTTAACCATAAAAAACTCCTTTCTTTTGTTTTTTGCCACTTTACACTTTATATTTAATACATCTTTTTCTTGTCTTTGTCAAGGAAAATCTTTGTATTTCTGCCGATAAAATCAAATAAGGTATTATATCGCTCTATGTCCTGGGCAGCATCCCTTGTCCACGGCGAAAGTGTATAATTATAAGCAGTCCTTGAATCAGCCCCCTTAAACAACCTTAGAGGTATTGACACGCCAATCCCTTTATCATGGTATCCGCTGTTATAAGTGTCAGTAAAAACTGATGTATCTGTAACGCTGTACCATGCCCAGATGATCACTCCGTTTATAAATTTTGATACAGTAATCCTCACCCCGTCATCACCTGCTAAAAATCTCCCTGCCTTAACATCAATAGAGATTTCATATTCAGGTATATTTAATCGCGTATTAACAAATACTGTGCTGTAGGTCTTCTTAACATCGTTGTCTTTCATCTGAAAAGGGTTATCTGGCTCTCTTTTCTTCACAAGACTACCACTTAATCCTGCCATAATCCTACCCTTAAGCAATGGTATACCAACCTCTGTGTCAAGCCCTGCATACTGTACCTCTAAAAGACCCCCTGCAAGCCTTCCGTATAATTCATTTTTTATTTTATGTATCTGGTCAAACATCAATCTCCCCAGCACCGCTTTTTCTCTCTTATAAAGGACAGAATCGCTCCTGACAGGGATTGACAACGGTTCATTTGCTGAAGAAACAGTATTTACAGGGTAGCCCTCAAGCCCTGTAACAAAAGATGCACGATGCACCTTCCCACGGGTGATAACTGACCCATCCAGAGGCGCCGAATCTGTATTTAAAAAAACCTGAGGGGTCATTAAGAAAAGTCTGAAGGGAAGGTTTGATACCGTAACGGAAAAGTTTTTTATGCCTCTGCAGAACATCGGGCATCTCTGATACATCAGTCCTAATCTCTGACAGCAGGAAAAATTCATTAAAAGTAAGTTTCTCTGAGTATAAATCCATTGCATCTTCTTTCGTAGTTATGAACTCCACCACTGGTATCCCATTTTCCTTAAGAACAATGTGAATCTTAATAATACGTTCAGGCTTGATGTCTGCAATCACCCTGAGAATTACCCCGATAGCCTTTGTAGTAAAATAATACCTGTCATTTTGCACCTCTATCCATAAATCATCTCCATCAAAAGCCACGCCTATTTCACTAAAGCCTGAAGAATATAATGCCTTTGTTATTCTTTCAGACAGGGGGCTTAATTTCTCATCAGGTTCTTCCCTGTATGGTTTATCATATACGGGGATAAGTGGCCTTCCGATTTCAAACGGCATTGAAAAATTTACACCTATTTGATTGCCCCTCTGATAACTAAAATCAACTTCTGTCCATTTTAAGGGTTTCCACCTGAGACCTAAATTGTATTTAGAAGGCACAGGCGTCTGGAAGTGTTTTGACTGTGCGGGCTCTATCTGTTCGTGATATCTAATCGGACTGTATTCAAACATCAATGCATATTTTCTTGAAGGCGCAAACTGAATTCCCCAGAAAAACTGTGAGTCTTTAAGCCATCCCGTTGTATCACTTATTATCTCTACCCTTATATTTTCTTCTACGGATGCAAGAGGCCTTTTACCAAACCTCCCGTTTCCAAATCCGAGAGTAAAATCAAAGGGATATATCTGTTTGTTTGCAACAATATATTGTGAGCTATAGAGCCGTGAGCCGTGAGGGTCCATAATCCCAAGTGCAATGGCAGGCATATATTTACCTTCAGAGATTAATTGATATTTAAAATCCAGTGCCTTATCTTTATAATTTCCATAACCCTGCCAGCCCGGGGACGTTATCTCCGTGCCCAATATCTCTGTTATCCTGCCGTCAATCTCAAGCCTTTTAATTGGACTTATAGCACCATAATAATATCTGTAAGGATCTATCTGGCTGAAACCAAGCCTGTAAGTGTTTTCTTTCATCACGCGTGCTGTGGGGGTCTCCATCAGGCCCGTGCCGCCCCAGTTGGAGGGATATGTAAAGGGCTCATCAGAGGCAAAAAGAAGCGAGAAGTGCGATAAAAGAAGCAAGGCGGGAAAGATAAAAAATAAGGCGAGAAAAGCAAGAAAAGATGTAAAGCATTTCACGCCTTTCTCGCTTTCCCACCTTTCTCGCTTTTTAACTTCTTTATAAAATTTCCAAGCATTCCGGAGACTTTTAGAACCTTGCCTGTTAAATATATATATTTTTGTTCGTCTATATAACCTATTTTACATGCAATAAACAATTGAGTTTTAAGTTCTCCTGCAGAACCTTTCGCAATATATAAAAATCTAATAAGCTCACTTACTGTCTCTCTTTCTTTTCCTTCAGCGATGTTACTAGGAATAGATGTAGCACATTTTCTTATTTGATCACGCAATCCAAAATCTTTAGCAAATTCACCTTTATTTGTTATTTCATAAATTTCTATTGCAATTTTACAGCCTTCCTGCCAGACGTCCAGTTCCTCAAAACCCAACATTTCCCGCCTTTCCCGCCTTTCCCGCCTTTCCCGCCTTCAGCCTTTCCCGCCTTTCCCGCCTTCAACATTTCCCGCATCTTATTTAGAACAACACCAGAGTCACATCTACTGCTACTGCGATCTGGTAACATATCTGGGTTATGTCTTTTATCTCTCTCAGCCATGCAATACGCTCTATTTTCTCAGGGACTACAATGGTATCACCCGGTTCAATCTTTCTTATCTCCTCGCCAAAAGACGCCACCTCCCATCGGGATTCAAAGGGATTCCAGTTGAAAAACCCTTTTGACAGTTTTCTTGCACTGCCGTCCACCTTCAAAACATACGCATTATCAGTATCTGCATATCTTGTATATCCGCCTGCCATCTCAATATAGTCTTTATAAGCCAGCCGTTCAGAGTAAATAAAACTGCCTCTTGACATTATTGCCCCAATCACATTTATGACACTGTTCTTTGTAGGGATGTTAAGGCTGTCGTTGTCCTCAAGTTCAATATCGTATTCAGTGTTCTTTAATAATCTCTGATGTGCAAGCCTTATTGTCATCCTGCCTGTTGCCCTCAGTTTTCTGAGGGATTCTATAAATTTCTGTTTGCCCTCCAGTTCAGCCTTTTTTGCCTGAACCTCCTCTTGTGATATTGAAGTAGACACCTGCATAGAAGACTCGGCAAGTATCTCCCTCTCAAGCCTCTCCATCATCTCGTCAAGGCTTTTTTGCTGAAGATCTCTTACCTTCTCACGTATAAAAACTGCCCCCCTTAAATACGCCTTATCCGTATAACTACCTGCCCTTTCAATAAGAGAAGACAGTCTTTCGCCTTTTTTGATTGTATATTCACCAGGAAATTTTACCTCGCCTAAAATTTTTACCGTCTGATATAGCTGCCATTCCGGGATAGTACGGACAAACAGATAGTCATCCTCTTTAAGCAAGATATTATTTTCTGGGTCACCTGCCAGTGCATTCTTAAGGTTAATTACTAATTTTTCGGTCTTTGGCCCTTCATTTGTCACATAAACCCTTATTAACTCTGCTTCTTTACTGTATGCATAATACTTGAGTCCACCTGCCAACGAAATTAAATCTTTAATCGTCATGCCGCTTTTAAAACCATACTCGCCATCCCTCTGCACTGCACCTGAAATCCTCAAGAGCCGTTTATCCTGAACAATCTGGAAGATTTTGACCAGATCACCCGCCTGGATATTTGTACCCTTAGCTTCGGTGAAGTCAGATTCAAACACCGTCTGGCGCGCATTATCAACAATACGCTCTATCTGAATCCTGCCTTTAAAGGCGACGTCGCTTAATCCGCCTGCCATTTCAATCAACTGTAAAACCGTAGTTTCACCTTTAAGTTCATAAATCGCCGGGTTTTTAACATTTCCTGCAATCCCGACAAGCGAACTCACCGGCGGTATAAATATCACATCCTCAGGCATAAGCCTTACATCCTTTGTCTTATCACCTTTTAAGAGGAAATCATACATATCAAAACTGACAACTGCCCTGCCGTTTCTTTTTAACTGTATGTTCCTCATAGTGCCTGTCTTGCTTGGACCTCCTGCCTCAAGCAGGGCATTAATAAGCGTGGAAAGCGAAGAAACCGTGTATGCACCGGGACCTTCTGCATTACCGACAATATAGACCTTAATACTTCTAAGCATCCCCATGCTTACATTCATCTCAAAGGCTGTGTAATACTTTGAAAATTCCTTATATAAGAGTTCTTTTAACTCATTAAATGTAAGTCCTGTAACCCCTAAAATCCCCACCTTTGGCAATGCAATATTGCCGTCCCTGTCAACAACAACACCCCACTGCCCTTCTACCTTGCCCCAGATGACTACTTTTATCTCATCGCCGGGACCGAGAACATAATCAGGACCAACAGGGACCTTGTCAACAGGGGCAAAGGTTGACGGCGGCTGTCTGAAAAGGTCATAGCCAAATTGCCTGATGTCAGTTGAGATTGTTAATTGAGTCTTACCGGAAATATATTGGTCAAAACCTGAAAGCGTCTCTGTAGCAGGCTGCTGTAAGACTGAAGGCATAACTTCAGGCATAGCAGACGAAGTCCGTAGTGGAGCAGGTTGTATAAGCTGCGCCGGCAACTGCAGAAAAGCCGGCTGCGGCTGCTGTCCCTGCTGCTGCACTTGCTGCGCCGGGTTCATTGTCTGGGAAGTCTGGGACCCAACAGGCACC
>JACROO010000054.1 GCA_016214355.1 Nitrospirota bacterium
CCATAGGGCCGACAATATCCTGGGTTAGCAGTAAATTCTGGCTTTCTTTCGGAACTGCTTTTGGGTTAAATCGGAGAACTGATGATGTTCAAACTAGGATGATTGTCGGGATACCTTTTTAAGAAAAATGCAAAAATAGGTTGAATATAATCTGCTTGGGATTTTATGCTTTTGGGAGTATAATTCCAGAAAGAGGTTTATGATGCAGCAGATACTGATTATTGAGGATGACAAGAATATCCAGAAACTTTTACATATAAATCTAAGCCAGGAAGGTTTCCGGGTTATAGAGGCGTTTGATGGGATCCAGGGTTTAGCCAGAGCTGAAGAATCAAAGCCGGATTTGATAATTCTGGATATAAATCTTCCAAAGATGAAAGGCGTAGAAGTCTGCAGGCAGTTAAAGATTAATAGGCTTACGAGCAAAATTCCTGTAATAATGCTGACTGTTAAAAAGGATGAGATAGATAGGGTCCTTGGCTTTGAGGTAGGCGCAGATGATTATGTAACAAAACCTTTCAGCGTGAGAGAACTTATTTTAAGAGTTAAAGCTGTTCTTCGAAGAAGAAAAGAAGAAGGCAGTGAGTCCAGATTATCTGCCGGTGAAATAGCATTGGATGAAAGTAGTTTTGAAGTGAAGGTTAATAAAAAGCTTGTCACACTTACAGCTACGGAATTCAGGTTATTAAAGTATTTTCTGATCAATAAAGAACGCATACTTTCCAGGGATGCGCTTTTGAATAATGTCTGGGGGTACGACTCTGAAATAGATACGCGCACAGTGGATGCCCACATAAAATCTTTGCGGAAAAAACTACGCACCAAGGCAGTGAAAATCGCCACTATAATCGGAATGGGATACAAATTTACTGAAAATGTTTAATCGAATCCAGAATAGTATCCTTTTTTCCTACATAGTTGTTTTAATTTCGTGTTTCATTGTCGCGTCATTATTTATCCACAAGACTTATTTTTCATACGCGCTGAATGATTTAAAGGATGATGCCGGCCTCTTTATAGATGAATCCACAAAGGAGGCAGTGATAAATAAGGATATAGATTTTCTCGGAAAGATAATCAGGAAACAGGGAGAAGATTATTCGATAGGCATATTTGACAGTCAAGGCGCGCTTCTTGCCGGCTCTGAAGATATGAATTTAAAAAGCCAGGGATTTGAACAGCCGGAATTTAAGATTGCGCATTCAAAAGGATATGGGTATGCCATACGGCCGGGAAAAGATAAGGTTAAAACAATATACGTAGCAATACCTATAATTGAGAATGGCAGCTGGATAGGTTTTGTCAGGATATCTACTCCGATCTTCTATATTGAAAAGACAATTTACCAGCTAAGGAACTACGTAATTTTTATTTTTATTTTTTCCATACCGATTTCGTTTTTAATAAGTGTTTTTCTTGCGCGCAGCATTTCGCATCCGCTTATTGAGATGACAAAGATAGCTAAAAAAATATCTTCCGGAGATCTTAATAGCCACGTTAGTATAAAGAGAAGAAAAGACGAAATAGGTATCCTTGTTAATACCTTTAATGAAATGGTGGATAAATTAAGAGCCATTCACGACGAAAGAAAAACACTTTTTGACAACATATCCCATGAATTGATGACACCGATTACTACGATAAGAGGTTCTGTGGAGACCATTTATGAAGGCAGGGTAAAGGATAAGAGAGTGATAAAAGAATGCTTTGAATTAATAAAAAAAGAATCTGACTATCTTGAAGGATTAATAGAAGAACTGCAATTTATTTCACAGGTTGATGGCCTGTCCGTTAAATATGATTTTAAACCTTTAAAGATCGCAGAAGTGATTTTAGACGTAGAGGATACCATCTCTATTAAGGCAAGGGAGAAGAATATTAATATCCATAATGATTTTATCGAGGAGTGCCCTTATGTAAAAGGAGATTACAGGACTTTAAGGAAGGTGTTTATCAATCTTCTAGATAATGCGGTGAAATATTCCTCTGAAGGCCGTGAGATTTTTGTTTCCATGCGGAGAATGGATAGATTTCTTAAGGTAATAATCGAGGATCAAGGCATAGGGATTGATCCTCGGCATAAAGAAAAGATATTCGAAAGATTCTATAGAATAGAAAATGATGTCGTGAGCAGTAAAGGCATAGGCCTTGGCCTGTCTATAGTCAAAGAAATCCTCAATGCGCATGGAACCTGCATAGAAATTGACAGCCAGCCTGACAAAGGCTCGAAATTTACTATAGCCTTTCCTATCGTTTAAACCTTTTTCACAGGAATTTTACATGGTATCCCTTGAGAATTCACATCAATGTGATAAAGTTATGCCATGTTTAAGAATGAGACTGAAGAAATATTAGCAGATGCTGTGGTTTTAAAATACGCTTTTCAAGAGCATCTTGCCTGCATCGCGGATGTCTATTCTAATATAGGAAGGATCATTATTTCCCCTCCGCATACTCCTCAAGAATTTTATATTGCCATGGATGAGATTCCGGAAGCGATATTTACCCTGAAAAAGAATATCTTTTCTACGCTTTTTCAATCCGTATATTATCTATTAGGAATACGGAGAGAACGACGCGAACTTTATGCGAAACTCAATCATCTTTTCAGAATATGGGTGACTTCAGCGGATAATCTGCTGGACGATGAAGATAAGGTAGTAGTTCCAATAAGGATGCCCGGGGACTCCCATGTAATGCGTCAGGTTATATCCATAATGGCTGCTGATAGAATAATGAAACAAATTCTGGACGAAGCAATAGAGAAAAAGGTTATATCCTCAGAAGAATCCGCTATTTTATCTGACAGGTCCTTGCAGATACTTCTTCCTAGCGCGGCTGAAGAGGCATCGGAAGAAAATGGCATAAGAGAGAGGCCTGATCCTGAATACGTCTTTTTTACTATTCACAGGTTAAAAACAGGCTTATTATTCCACATACCATTTTTAGGCCCGGATACGATAGAAAATAATATTGATGCGAATCTCCTTATTGCATGTAAAGATGCGCTTGGTAAATTCGGCCTGGGTTGTCAGCTTCTGGATGATATCCGCGACATGTCGAAAGATTATTCAGAAAAAAGGCACAATTATGTTTTATCAAAGATTTATTTTGAAAACAGGAGCTCCTATATAGATTATCTAAAAAGATTAGAGAAAGAGCGCGATGTTTCCCTGAAGGTTTTCAATCTTTTCCCGGAGGTTGTTTATCCTGCGGCAATAATGGCAATAGGCTTATTAAAGGAAGGTTTATACGGCTTGAATAAGGCCGGCTTACATATTAACGAGCGCTTCATAGAACAGATGGCTCTTTCCATGTTTAAGATATTAGATGTAGGGGAGTTGATAGAATGCATAGAAACTCAATACGCAGTAATGACAGGATAATTTCTACTCATGGCAGGACATTAGATCATGCGGCATGGTTTTATGACATTTTGAGCCCATTAATGCTATTTTGCCAGGAGAAGCGTATTTCTGAAAAAGCGATAAGGCTGTTAAACCTCAGCGGAGTAAATAAGATACTTGATGTAGGCTGCGGGACAGGCACAGTGGCTATTAAGATTGCAAAAGGCCTGGGTTATAAGAACAATAGTCTGATAGTTGGCCTTGATGCTGCGCTTAAGATGATAGATGTTGCGCGAAAGAAGTCGAAACGTTTAAAAAATATTCGTTTTGATGTAGAAATAGCCGAAAATCTTCCATACGAGGATGAGTCTTTTGACGCAGCTATTTCCACATTTTTCTTTCACCACATAGATTTTGAACTCAAGAAAAAGGCCTTACAGGAGATATGGCGGGTTATAAAAAGGAATGGCGCGGTCGTGATTGTAGATATAGATATCCCTGTCAATCTTTTCGGCCATTTATGCGCGTGGTGCGCATATCTTATGTTTAGACAGGAAGAAATAAAAGAGAATATACAGGGGAAATTAATCAGGGTGATTGCAGAATCTAAATTCAGAAGCTGGCACATTGTCTCACGGCATTTAGGCTGTATCTCGATATTTAAGCTCGTAAAATGAAAAGGAGGGCAGTATAAATGAAAAAGGTTTTTGAAAGACAAAGATCCCTCGCGGCATAATGGAAATAATTATGGCCGCTCGGGATCAAATTTTGCTTCGCAAAATTTGAGAGGGGGCATAAATGAAAAAAGTTTTTTTAATGGTTTTAATCAGTTTTTTGATAGGAGGCGTTTCTTTTGCATGGGCAGTTGATTATGCTAAGGATGAAATCGGCCATAAAGCGGAATTGTATTTCGAGGAGCTGTTCTCAATTCTCAGGGATGCTGCAGCGCAGGATCCGACAGCAGATAGTTTTAAGGAGATCATGAAGCCTGGTGTTGAGAAAATAGACGGCATTTACGGCGCTACTCTGATTGATCCTGATTTTGTAATCAGGCAGGTATATTTTCACAGCCATTTTCTAGCGCGCGGTTTTGATTTAAAAAAGGTAAAAGAATTAGATAATTTTTACAGAATGATGAAAGAGAGCCCTGCTCCGCAGTTAAGTGAGCCAGGCCACGGTAATCTGGTTCAGCCGCGCCTGATCGCTGCGCGTTACCCTGTAATAAAAAATGGCGAATTAAAGAACATTGTTTCCGTGATGGTGCGCACGCAGTCATTTTTAAA
>JACROO010000055.1:0-4320 GCA_016214355.1 Nitrospirota bacterium
AGGTAGATGCACATTATGAGGCACTTGAACTCGTAGGAGACATAGCCGCTACGCTTGAGATGTTAACAGAGCAGGCAGATTTCCAGAAAGACTTTATTTATGATGAAAGACTGAAAAAGATGATTAAATCTTCTTTCAGCATTGCATTAAAAGGATTTCCGCTGAAACCCTTAAGAATCATACAGGAGATCAGAGACAATCTTAAGAGAGATGATATTCTCATAAGTGACGTAGGGGCGCATAAGCTCTGGATTGCAAGGTTTTATCCTGTATATGAGCCGAACACTGCTATTATCTCCAATGGTTTCTCCTCCATGGGGTTTGCCATACCTGCTGCAATATCAGCTAAGATGCTTTATCCTGAAAAAAAGGTAATGGCTGTCTGCGGAGACGGCGGATTTATGATGAGTGCCCAGGAACTTGAGACTGCAGTAAGACTGAATCTGCCGATTGTATGCCTGATATTTAACGACGGCGGCCAGGGGCTTATAGCATGGAAACAGATGCTGAGATTCGGCAGGGAATTCGGATGCCGGTTTGGAAACCCCGATTTTGTTAAATTCGCAGAATCTTTCGGGGCAAAGGGTTACAGGGTGGAAGCAGAAGACGAGCTTGGTCCGATTATTAAAGATGCCCTGTCGCAAAAGACGCCTGCCGTTATTGACTGCCCTGTTGATTACTCAGAGAACCTTAAACTCACAGAGACGCTGAATAAGATAATCTGCCCGGCGTAAATTCAACCTTCATCCTTCATAATTCATCCCTGCTATTTCTTATTTATTCATCATCTCAAGGAACTCTTTATTGCTCTTTGTGCCGGTAAGTTTCCCAAGCAGAAATTCCATGCTCTCAACGGTGCTGAGTGGAGTAAGCACCTTTCTTATTATCCACATCTTGTTAAGGACCTCCTTCTCCACAAGAAGCTCTTCTTTTCTTGTGCCTGAGGCATTTATATCCATGCTCGGGAATACCCTCTTGTCAACAAGTTTCCTGTCAAGGTGCAGCTCCATGTTGCCTGTGCCCTTGAATTCTTCAAATATGACATCATCCATCCTGCTGCCTGTGTCAACAAGCGCTGTTGCAAGAATCGTAAGGCTTCCGCCGCCTTCAATGTTCCTTGCGGTCCCGAAAAACCTCTTCGGTTTCTGGAGCGCATTGGAATCAAGACCGCCTGACAGGACCTTTCCGCTTGCAGGGATTACTGCATTGTAAGCCCTCGCAAGCCTGGTCATTGAATCAAGGAGGATTACCACATTCTTTTTTGTCTCAACAAGCCTTTTAGCCCTGTCAACGACCATCTCCGACACCTGGCAGTGCCTGTGGGGCGGCTCATCAAAGGTTGAACTTATTATTTCGGCAGAGACCTGTCTTTTCCAGTCAGTAACTTCCTCAGGCCTTTCATCAATCAGGAGTATTATAAGATGCACCTCAGGATGATTTTTCTTAATAGCCTTTGCTATAGACTGAAGCAGCATCGTTTTGCCTGTCCTCGGCGCCGCAACAATCATGCCTCTCTGTCCCATGCCTAATGGTGTGATTAGTTCCATAACCCTTGTAGAGTAATCATCTTTATCGTATTCCAGTTTTATGCGGTTAGTAGGATAATACGGAATAAGGTTATCAAAGAGAGGCCTTTCAATGTTTTCCTCAGGAGATTCATGATTTATGGCTTCAACCTTAAGGAGTGCAAAATACCGTTCACTTTCTTTCGGGGGCCTTATCTGACCTGTTACGAGGTCGCCTGTCCTGAGGTTAAACCTCCTTATCTGGGAAGGCGAGACGTATATGTCATCAGGACCGGGCAGATAACTGTAGTCAAGTGAGCGGAGAAATCCAAAGCCGTCAGGCAGGATTTCAAGCACCCCCTCCCCGAATATAAGCCCTGTCTTCTCTGTCTGAGCCTGAAGTATCGCAAATATCAGGTCCTGTTTCCTGAGCCCCCTTGCACCCTCAACGCTGAAGTCACGCGCCATCTTTGTAAGCTCGTCAATTGTTTTTTCCTTGAGTTCTGAAATGTTCATTCCTGCTCCTTGTTTTTGATTGTAACTATTTTAGACTTGTAGTTTCCTTTTCCCTGCGGGGAAATATAAATATACTTATGGAGGTTTTAACCTTTCAATAAAAACGGGATTTGTTTTAAGAAGAACTTGATTTAAGAATACTAAACATTAATTATCTTTGTCAATAGCACTTATCAGGGCTCTATACCGAAACATCGGGATAGAGCCCTGGTGGCTTTTTATTTTGTAAATTCTATCTTCTTGTTTATTTTATGAATTGGGGTCTTTTTGCCATCTTCTGCGTAAATATATGAAAAGGTTGCCTCAACATCAACAGATTTTGTGTCCTTGGACAGGGGAATTATAAATGTCTGAGAATCAGTTTTCTTTGGCTCAAGCCCCAAATCTACATGGGTCATTGCAGTTATATCCCAGTTATTGAGACTAAGGTAGCCTTCTTTGTTCTCAGCAAAATGAAGGTCATAGACTCCATATTCTTTGTTTCTGGAAAATATTTCTTTGCCGTCCTGATTTTTAACGGTCACATCCAGTGCCGTTTTGGGTAAGTATATTCAACCATGGGGTATGCCGTGCCCGGCTGTATTTGTCACGTCAACCTTCACAACTACCGCGGGAACCACTTTATTCTCTAAGTGATACACATATTCGGTTGTTTTTACATTAAGCTTAAGGTCAATACCCTCTTTTACATGGTCTACCTCATAGATGCCGGGGAATTTATGACTCTTATAGTCCTCACCCTTCATGTGGCACTCCTGGCAGGTCTCTTTACCGCCATGTGCAAGAAACTTTTCCTTATAGCTTGTAAATAAGGTAGGACAAATAGATGACGGCATGTCAGGGGGGCATCCGTGATGGCACTGTGCACAAAATTCAGAGGTTTTCAAATAATCAGATTTTATTGACTTGATTTTTTCTTCCTCGTGAGGAGTAGGGTCTATTTTCTCTGGACCCTTTGGACCATAAACAGCTCCTGCTTCAGGTTTGCCATCAGGTACACTTTTTAGGTTATGACAGATGATACAATTGATATTAAGTTTTGAAAGTTCATTTTTCGCTGTATCTCTTTTAGCTGCGTCTTTGTCGTCTACAGCAGTCACTACCAAGTCGGCAATCTTAACAACTAACTCATCTGAGGCATCTTTTGTCTGCGGGGCATGACATGGGAGACATATATCTTTAAGGTCTCTTCTTTTCCCTTTTGATTTGTCAAGACCGCTTAAAATGAAGGTTCTCCATGTCTTTAAAACACGGGGGTCAATAATAGATTTCCCGTGCCATGAATCCTTCCATTCACTGTGAATATCATTAAGATCTTTGTGGCATTCTACACATTTATCAATTTTATACATCTCCACTAACTCGTCAATAGTTGTAGCAGGCGCTGAAAATGCAGGCTGAGGGGCAAGCGCCGTAAAAACAACGAGCACAAACGCAAGAAGTAATACTTCTTACATTAAAAGATAGCTATTATAAACCCAAAAACACTCATAGTGTCAAGGGAATATTTACAATAATATAATTAGTTTTTTTTATTCCCACTCAATGGTGCTCGGAGGCTTTGAGCTTATGTCAAAAACAACCCTGTTAACGCCCCTTACCTCATTTATTACCCTGTTTGAAATAATTCCCAGTACATCATACGAAAGCCTTGCCCAGTCTGCTGTCATACCGTCAAGACTTTTCACTGCCCTCACGGCAATAACATTCTCGTATGTCCTTTCATCGCCCATAACACCGACTGTCTTCACAGGGAGTAAGACCGCAAATGCCTGCCATAGCTCATTGTAAAGCCCTGCTTTTTTTATCTCCTCAAGGACTATTGCATCTGCCTTTCTCAAAATATCACACCTCTCGGGCGTAACCTCGCCGATAATCCTTATTGCAAGACCGGGTCCCGGAAACGGATGGCGGTTTACAATCTCATCAGGCATCCCTAACTCCCTGCCCAGGACCCTCACCTCATCTTTAAATAGCTCTCTCAGGGGTTCAATAAGTTTGAGTCTCATGTCTTTTAAAAGCCCGCCCACATTGTGATGGCTTTTTATGGTTGCCGAGGGCCCTTTAAACGGCACGCTCTCAATGACATCAGGATACAGCGTTCCCTGTGCAAGAAACTTTACCCCTTTTATCCTTTTAGCCTGTTCTTCAAAAACCCTTATAAACTCGTTGCCGATAATTTTTCTTTTCTTTTCAGGATCGGTGACGCCCTTCATTTTTTTCAGAAATCTATTTGAGGAGTCAACGCAAGCGATATTCATGTGAAAATGTTTTTTCAGCATGCTTTCAACCTTCACGG
>JACROO010000055.1:4439-9623 GCA_016214355.1 Nitrospirota bacterium
TTCACGGCTTCACCTTTTCTCAGCACGCCGTTATCTACAAAGATACAGGTAAGCTGTCTGCCGATTGCCCTGTTTATAAGAACTGCTGTCACTGCAGAATCAACCCCGCCGCTTATGGCACATACAACTTTGTCTTTACCGGCTTTCTCTTTGATATCCCTTGTTGTTGTTTCTATAAAGGACTGCATAGTCCATTTAGGTTTGCACCTGCAAATGCTGAATATAAAATTTTGCAGAATTTTTGTGCCATTCTCTGTATGCGCAACCTCGGGATGAAATTGAAGGGCATAGAATTTCCTGCTCTTGTCTGCCATTGCCGCAATTGGCGAATTATCTGTGTGAGCGATAGATTTAAATCCCTGAGGCTGTTTCATGATTTTGTCGCCGTGAGACATCCAGACTACCGTTTGGAGTTTAGAGTTAAGAGTTAAGAGTTTGGAGTTAAGAGTTTGAAATTTGGAATTTGAAATTTGAAATTTAGTCCCTATTCCTTTAAACAAATCCGAATCATCATCAATAATCAATTCAGCCCTTCCATATTCTCTTTTTACTGCCTTCGCAACCTTTCCGCCGAGGACATGCGCCATTAGCTGCATGCCGTAACATATACCTAAAACAGGTATACCAAATTCAAAAATCCTTTTATCCGGCAGTGGTGCCTTTTTATCATATACGCTTGAAGGTCCTCCTGAAAGAATTATTCCTTTCGGAGCAAAGTCTATGATTTTTTTTATGGAGGCATTAAATGGCAGTATTTCTGAATAAACCTTGTTTTCCCTTACCCTTCTCGCAATAAGCTGGGTATATTGAGAGCCAAAGTCCAGGACTAAAATCTTATCAGTGCTTGTCATCCTCTTATTAGATAGTATCAGTGTCAGTGATTAGTATCAGTGAAAAACTGACGCTAATCACTAAATTTTATTGTTCTATCCTGTAATTCGGCGCTTCCCTTGTGATAATGACATCATGTACATGGCTTTCCCTCAGACCTGCAGGTGTTATTCTTATAAACCGAGCCTTCTTGCGGAGTTCCTCTATATCCCTGCATCCGCAGTAACCCATTCCGGACCTCAACCCTCCGACAAGCTGATAAATGCTTACAGACAGAGGCCCTTTATTCGGAACCCTGCCCTCAACGCCCTCGGGCACAAGCTTCTTTGTTTCAACGCCTTCCTGCGCATATCTGTCCTTGACACCTGATTCCATAGCGCCAAGCGAACCCATCCCTCTGTAAATCTTGTAACTCCTCCCTTGAAAAAGCACCAGTTCACCGGGGCTCTCATCAGTGCCTGCAAAAAGTCCCCCTATCATAACAGAGTTTGCGCCTGCGGCAATTGCCTTTGTTACGTCTCCTGAATATTTAATCCCCCCGTCTGCAATAACCGGTATACGGAAAGCGGCGGCGGCTTTTGAGCACTCCTTTATTGCCGTAATCTGCGGTACTCCTGCACCAGCAACAATCCTTGTTGTGCAGATAGAGCCGGGTCCCACCCCGACCTTCACTGCATCAACCCCTGCCTTTATCAGGTCTTTTGTTGCCGCGGCAGTAGCTACATTGCCTGCTATAATCTCCATTTCAGGAAAGTTTTTTCTTACCTCCATGACCGTCTCAATAACAGGCTGCGAATGCCCGTGTGCGGTATCTATAACAATGATATCAACCCCTGCCCTGTTTAAAGCCTCTGCACGTGCAAGCCCGTCCTCGCCAACCCCTACTGCTGCGCCTACCATAAGCCTGCCAAGTTTATCCTTGCACGCCATCGGATATTTCCTTCGCTTCTCAATATCCTTTATGGTAATAAGCCCGATGAGGTTAAAATCCTTACCAATAATAGGGAGCTTCTCAATACGGTGTTCGTGCAGAATTTTCTGGGCATCTCCGAGGGTCGTGCCTGCCGGGGCAGTGATAAGACCCTTCTTGGTCATAACTTCGGAAACCTTTTTCTGCATGTTTGTTTCAAACCGGAGGTCCCTGTTAGTCAGTATGCCAACTAACTTTTTGCCTCTTGTGATGGGAACCCCGGAGATTTTGTATTTCTCCATTATGGCAAGCGCCGTTGAAAGCCTTTCCTCAGGCCCTAATGTAATAGGATTTATTATCATGCCGCTCTCTGACTTTTTTACCCTGTCAACTTCTGCAGCCTGCTCAGTTATAGACATTGCACGATGGATAATACCAATCCCTCCTTCCCTTGCCATAGCAATAGCAAGGCTGGATTCTGTAACTGTATCCATAGCAGCACTTATAATAGGCACGTTAATCCTGATATTCTTTGTCAGGCGGGTGCTGACATCAACATCTCTCGGTAAAGTCTTTGACCTTGCAGGCAAAAGGAGCACATCATCAAATGTAAGTCCTAATTTTACCTTATCTTCTAACATACGCTCACTCCTTCAGATTTATTTCAATATATGACTTCGCTCTTAAATCTTTTATCCACTCTTCATATTTTACTCTGAATGCGTTCTCAAGCAGGATGCCCTTTATCTCCTCTTTTATTTTTTCATTATTAGCAAGGTCTAACCTGTGCTCAACTTTTATTATGTGCAGACCTTTTGAGCTCCAGAACGGTTTACTGGTATTGCCTTCCTTTAAACTGAATGCCGCAGCCTCCATCTCCTTAAAGACGCTTCCTCTGTTGATATAGCCAAGGTCGCCGCCAAATCTTTTACTGATATCCTCTGAAAATTCCCCCGCAAGTTTTGCAAAGTCTTCTCCTGCTTCAAGCCTCTTTATTATCTCCCCTGCCTTAATCTCAAGCTCAGCCTTCTTTGCCTCATCCGCCGGCATATTAAAGAAAATCTGCCTTACCTTGACTGCCGCTCCTTTATTATATTTATCTTTATTTGCATTATAAAAGTCCTCTATCTCTTTATCTGTCACTAAAACACCGCTCCGCACATCAGACGCCACTATCTTTGACAAAAGAATCTGTTCTGTCAGTTTTGCCTTATACTCTTCAAATGTAAATCCTTCGGCATTCAGGGTTTTAATAAAATCTTCATCGCTAAAATTATATTTTTTCTTAATCTCGGCGATTGCATCATCCATCTCTGTGGCTCTTACATCAAGCCCTTTCTTCTTTGCTTCCTGACTCTGCAGCCTTAAATCAATCATATTATTCAGAAAGTTTTTCTCAATCGCCCTTAATATCTTCTTGTCTTTTCCAGTAAACTCTTTTAAGATTCCTTTGTCTTCCTGCTCAATGGCACGCCTCAGCTCGCTCCATGTTATGACATCGCCGTTTACAGTGGCAACAACCCTGTCAAGCATTACAGCGGCATAAGACAGCGAACATTGAATAACAAACAGTGAACAGGAAATCAGGACTAAAAATATAAGCTTTGTCATCGGCCTTCTTAAAACCAGTTTTAAATCTAAGGTATATGACTTGTAGGGCAATTATGCCATTGTCTTAGATTTTAATCAAGGGCAACATGCCTCAAATATATTCCCATTGACCATCTGACACTGCTGTTATACAATGATGTCATGCGCTTTAAGAATTTATTCTTCATTCTTATTATTTTAATATTGGCTTTGTCTTCCTGCGCCCCGAAGGAGGAGATTAAACCCACGCCAAAACCTGCAAAGATTGCACTCGTGCTTGGCGCCGGTGCATCAAGGGGTTTTGCGCACGTTGGCGTCCTAAAGGTTCTTGAGTCAAATAAAATCCCTGTTCACATAATAGTTGGGACAAGTGCCGGCAGTTTTGTAGGGAGCCTTTATGCCTTTGGTTATGATTCATTCCAGATTCAGAAGATGTCCTTTTCAATAGAGAAGGGCGACATTGTTGATCTGACCTTACCTGACAACGGGTTCATCAAAGGGGAGAAGCTTGAAGAGTTCATCAACAAGGCAGTAAAAAATACACCGATGGAAAAATTGAAAATCCCTTTTTATGCGGTTGCAACAGACATACAAAAAGGCGCGGAGATTGTCTTTGGAACCGGGAATACCGGAACTGCGGTCAGGGCGAGCTGTTCAATCCCCGGTGTATTCAGGCCTGCAAGGATTTCGGATAAGTTATATGTTGATGGAGGGGTGGTAAGCCCTGTAGCGGTTGATGCCGCAAGGAAGCTCGGTGCAGACGTGGTTATCGCAGTTGATATTTCATCAGATGTTGAAAGCACACCGCCTGAAGGCACGATAGATACTTTATTGCAATCCATAAACATCATGTACTCAAAACTTGCCTCTATACAGCTTTCAAAGGCAGATGTTGTAATAAGACCGGCGGTAGGGCAAATTACCTCAAGCGATTTCTCAAAAAGGCATGAGGCAGTGCTTGAAGGAGAAAAGGCGGCTCTCAATGCACTGCCTGCGATTAACAGTATCCTGAATACGCTCAGACAGGAGGGAAGGCTGGAGTAGGTTGACTGTTAACTGTTGACTGTCAACTGTTAACTAATTTTGAGTTTTCTGATAATCCTCTCCCTGTCTGCGAGGATGCCCCTTGTGCTTATCAAGAGATATGCCTTGCTGTCCTCAACTGCATATTGAACTCTGTACCAGGCTCCAAGGCTCCGTACAAAAAGCCCTATAAACACAAAAAGACACGCAAGACCTACAAGCCACACACCCGGGTCATTCCTGTAACTCAAGGCAGATGCCTCTTTATAATCTTTCATTTCAAAAACCATGTCTTTTGCCTTAAGGCTTCCGCCGAGTCTTAATGTCCCCAAATCTTCCTTCTCTGATTGTTTTTTCTCAGGCATATAATAAACAGCGGCCTGCGGGGTTATTTTTTCCTTTGTTCCGTCTTTTTTATAAAGTGTGCCAAGCTTGAGAGAGCCAAGGACAAACTTGCCCTTTACATTCTTTACCTCAAAGGGCACCCGCGCCTCAACATCAATAATTTCACCTAACTTACCCTTTTTTAGCAAAGCCATGGCTCGTAGAGGGGGGGCGGGGGGATTTTTTTCATTAATTTTTTTATTTTGAATAGACATGGACATTTCTTTTTTCACAAAAAGCTTTATCTTCTGCTCATAACCCATCTGGTAAAACGTAAGTCCGCCTGTCCTGAACGGCTTATTTACCCGAACATTTGCATCTAAGCCCTTGTCATCAGGTTTTTTGACATTAAAACTGGTAAGCCACATCTTAGGCATATATGAAAAATCTTTTTTTGCAGGCTCTATCTTTTCAATACCTAATCCCAGGGCAAGCCTGCTCGCACT
>JACROO010000022.1 GCA_016214355.1 Nitrospirota bacterium
ATAGCGATGGAGAAGGAGTTGAGGTTTGCGATAAGGGAAGGGGGCAGGACAGTAGGGGCAGGGGTTGTGACGGAGGTGATTGAGTAAAGGATTCAAGTAAAAATTATCAATTAACAATTATCATTTTAAATTGATAAATGTTAATTTTGCATTTTGCAATGAAAAAATTCTTGAATACTCGAACCCTACTCAAGACTTAAGAAAATGAACGAGAAAATCAGAATAAATTTAAAGGCTTATGACCAGGGGCTGCTTGACCAGTCAGTGCGGGAGATAGTGGATACTGCAAAACGTACCGGTGCAAAGATAGCAGGTCCTGTGCCGCTGCCTACAAAGATTCATAAAATTACGGTCCTCAGGTCGCCTCATGTGGATAAAAAGTCAAGGGAGCAGTTTGAGATCAGAACACATAAGAGGCTGATAGATATTTTAGACCCCACTCCTCAGACAGTTGACGCACTTATGAAACTTGACCTTGCGGCGGGGGTTGATGTGGAGATAAAGTTATGAAGGGAATACTTGGCAAGAAAGTCGGAATGACCCAGATTTTTGCTTCGGACGGCGGTATTGTCCCTGTCACAGTGATAGAGGCAGGACCTTGCAGGGTAGTCTATGTAAGGAAACCGGAGAAGGATGGCTATACTGCATTACAGCTTGGCTTTGATGAGATGAGGAAAGAAAAAAATGTTACAAAACCCTTATTAGGACATTTTAAAAAAGGGTCTCTTCCGGCGTTTCGCTTTTTGAGAGAAATAAAGATGGGGGGGCATAATACCGGTGATACTGTGACAGTGGATATTTTTAATAAAGGTGATAAAGTTTCTATTACCGGAAGTTCAAAAGGCAAGGGTTTTCAGGGTGTTGTAAAAAGGTACCATTATCATGGCGGGCCCGGCTCTCATGGTTCAATGTTTCACAGGGCACCGGGTTCTATCGGCAGTAGTGCCTATCCTTCAAGGGTATGGAAAAACAAGGGACTGCCTGGACATATGGGTGACAGGAGAGTGACCACAAAAAACCTTGAAGTTATAGATGTAAAAAAAGAGCAGAATATCTTACTTGTTAAAGGGGCAGTGCCCGGTGCAAACGGCGGCTATTTAATAATAAGGAAGAATGAAGGATAATTAATGCCAGAGGTAGATATTTTAAATGCTGAGAAAAGACCTGTCGGCAAAATAGACCTGCCGGCTGATATTTTTGGCGTTCCGGTTAACAAGGGGGTCCTCCATGAGGTTGTCCGCAACTATCTTGCTAATCAGAGGCAGGGCACTGCTGCAACAAAAACAAAAGGTCTTGTAAGAGGCGGAGGCAAAAAACCGTGGAAACAGAAACATACCGGAAGGGCGAGGGCAGGGAGCATCCGGTCACCGCTGTGGAGGGGAGGCGGTATTGTTTTTGGACCTTTGCCGAGAGACTATTCGTATAAACTGCCGAAGAAGGTAAAGTGGGCGGCACTTAGCTCTGCACTTTCAGCTAAATTAGCTGATGGAGCAGTTGTTGTTTTAGAGGACTTTCCTATAACAGAACCAAAAACAAAGAACCTTACCGCTTTGCTTGCGGTGCTTGGATTTAATAGTGTATTAATTGTCATTTCAGATAAAAATAAGGTGCTTGAGCTTTGTGCGAGGAATATCCCCCGCGTAAATATAAAAGATGTGAGCAATTTAAATGTCTATGATGTGCTTGTTCATGATAAGCTCCTTATAACGAAGACTGCTGTAGAGCATATGAAAGAGGTGTATTTAGGATGAAAGATTCTTATAGTATTCTTGCTGCTCCGATGCTTACCGAGAAAGGGACGGCGATGAAAGAGACAGATAATAAAGTGATGTTTAAAGTTGCAAAGGACGCTAATAAAATAGAAATAAAAAGGGCTGTAGAGGAGATTTTCAAGGTAAAAGTAGAACGCGTTGCTACCATTAACTACAAGGGCAAATTGAAACGATTTGGCAGGTTTGAAGGCAAAAGGTCTGACTGGAAAAAGGCAATTGTAACCTTGAAAAAAGGAGAGAAGTTAGATTTTATTGAGGGTATATAAATGCCGGTAAAAACATATAAACCAACATCCTCGGGAACACGTTTCAGAAGCGGTTTTGATTTTTCTGAAATAACGCGGCAGGAGCCGTATAGGCCGCTTGTGGTGTCTTTGAAGAAAAGCGGCGGTAGAAATAATGCAGGTACCGTCACGGCATGGCATAAAGGAGGGGGGCATAAGCGTGCATACAGGATTATTGATTTTAAAAGGGATAAGGCAGGGGTTACTGCTTTCGTTGAGTCTATAGAGTATGACCCTAACAGGTCTTCAAGGATTGCCCTGCTTAAGTATGCTGACGGTGAGCGGAGATACATCCTTGCGCCTGTGGGCGTAAATGTAGGTGATTCCCTTGTTTCGGGGTCTGATGCTGATATTAAAAATGGCAATGCACTTCCTGTTCAGAATATACCGCTTGGAACGGTAATTCACAATATTGAGCTTCGTCCCGGGCAGGGCGGCAAGCTTGCAAGGAGTGCAGGCAGTTATGCCCAGCTTGTGGCAAAAGAAGCTGATTATTGTCAGATAAAGCTTGCATCCGTGGGGCAGGCCCGAGGGCATAAAGACAAGGAAAAATAAAAGAACAGATAAATTTATTATAAAGAGAAGGAAGAAATAAGGGGAGGTAACGTTTTGCCAAGGTCACTTAAAAAGGGTCCGTATGTAGACCCTAAACTGATGAAAAAGATTATAGCAATGAATGAAGCCATGGAGAGAAAGGTTATCAAAACATGGGCAAGGAGTTCTACGATAGTGCCGGAATTTATTGGTCATACCATAGCGGTTCATAACGGGAAGAAATTTATTCCTGTTTATATATCTGAAAATATGGTGGGTTATAAACTCGGAGAGTTTTCACCGACAAGGACATTCAGGGTACATTCGGGGGTAAAGAAGGCGGAGACTACGCCACCTCCGGCAAAATAAATTAATATGGAATCAAAGGCGATACTAAAATATGCGAGGGTTTCACCGAGAAAGGTGAGGAGGGTCATTGATTTAATCAGGGGTAAAAAAGCAGGTGATGCCCTTATATCACTGAAATTTTTTCCGCACAGTTCTGCAAAAATAATCGCCAAGGTTTTAAAGTCAGCGATGGCTAATGCAGAACAGAAGAAGGTGGCGGACCCTGATTCTATGAAGGTATTGAAGGCATTTGTGGACCAGGGACCTACGATGAAGAGGATGATGACGAGGGCAATGGGCAGGGCGAATATCATAAAGAAAAGGACAAGTCATATAACTTTAGTATTAGAGGAAAGTAGGCAGCAGGCAGTAGGGAGTAAGCAGTAGGGAGTAGTAATTTTTCTGCCTACTGATTACTTAAAATAAGGGGGTAATTTTGGGACAGAAGACACATCCGATAGGCTTCAGATTGGGCATAACTAAGACGTGGGATTCGCGGTGGTTCGCCAAAAAAGGGTATACCAACCTCCTTCACGAAGATTTAAATATGCGCAAGCTTATTAAAGATAATTTATTTCATGCAGGCGTTTCTAAAGTAGAGATTGAAAGGGCAGGACAGAAGGTCAGGGTGATTATTCATACTGCAAGGCCGGGTATAATTATCGGCAAAAAAGGAGCGGAGGTTGACAAACTTAAAAAGGATTTGGAACATGCGACAGGAAGACAGATAAATATAGATATAAAGGCTTTCAGGAAGGCAATGAAAAAGGCTGTTACTTCAGCGTTGCGGTTTGGCGCATTAGGGGTAAAGGTTGCCTGTTCGGGCCGGCTTGCAGGCTCTGAGATTGCAAGGGCAAGCTGGTACAGGGAGGGAAGGGTTCCTCTCCACACACTCAGGGCTGATATAGATTTTGGATTGGCAGAGGCAAAAACTACTTATGGAAGGATTGGTATTAAGGTCTGGATATATAGAGGTGATGTACTGCCGGAGGCAGGGACGCCCCCATTAACCGCAGGGGGGACAGAGGCTTAATTTACTGAGGTGAGAAACTTAGATGCTAATGATGCCTAAAAAGGTTAAATTCAGGAAAATGATGAAGGGCAGGATGAAAGGGAAGGCATACAGGGGTGCGGATATAGCGTTCGGAGAATTTGGTCTTAAGGCGCTTGACCCGGGATGGGTCTCAAACCGCGAGATAGAGGCAGGGAGAATTGCCATAACAAGATTTGTTAAAAGGGGCTGCAAGGTTTGGATCAGGATTTTCCCGGATAAGCCGTTAACAAAAAAACCTGCTGAGACAAGGATGGGAAAAGGGAAAGGCAATCCTGAGTCATGGGTTGCGGTAGTAAGACCCGGGAAGGTACTCTATGAAATATCAGGCGTTACAGAGGATACTGCACAGGAAGCATTCAGGCTGGCTTCACATAAACTCTCGATTGCAACTAAATTCGTAAAGAGAGCGGAGATACTGTGAAGAAACCTTCAGAGATAAGGGCACAAACAGTTGAAGAACTGAAGCATGAGGAAATGAATCTTAGAAAGGAACTCTTTAATTTAAAATTTCAGAAGATAACAGGCGAGATTGAAAACCCGATGAGAATCAGAGAGGTAAGAAGGGCAGTTGCGAGGGTTTTGACAGTAATAAGTGAAAAGATAAAAGTTAAGAGTGAAGAGTGAAGATTTTAAAACTCTTAACTTAGGAGATAAGATGCCAAGAAAAATTTTTACAGGTAATGTGATAAGCGACAAAATGGATAAGACCGTTGTAGTTGCGGTTACAAGGGTGGTTCAACATCCTTTGTACAAAAAGACCATAAAGAAGATTTCAAAGTTTAAGGTGCACGACGAAGAGAATAAATACAAAGTTGGAGATAAAGTTAAAATTATTGAGTCAAGCCCGCTTAGCAAAGAAAAAAGATGGGTAGTTTTTGAGAAGGCAGCAGGATAAACGTTTATGATTCAGCTCAGGAGTATGTTAGAGGTTGCGGACAACTCAGGCGCAAAAAAGGTTCAGTGCATTAAGGTCATTGGAGGTTCACACAAGAGATATGCGCGTCTGGGTGACATTGTGGTCGTAAGCGTTAAGGAAGCACTCCCTGAAAGCAACTTTAAAAAAGGCACGGTGGCTAAGGGAGTTGTGGTAAGAAGCAGGAAGGAGACACGAAGGGCAGACGGTTCTTATATAAGGTTTGATGAGAATGCAGTGGTGCTTATAACTGCAGAGGGCGATCCGGCCGGCACGAGAATATTCGGGCCTGTAGCAAGGGAACTCAGGTGGAAGGAATTTATGAAGATTATTTCACTTGCGCCGGAAGTGCTGTGATTGATAAACAGACACAGAGGCACGGAGAAAGATAGCCACAGACAGACACAGACTTGTTTTGGACACAGACTTCGACGTGCGCTCAGTCGAACGATGAGCACAGATTTTATAGATTTTTAAAAAATATCTGTGTATATCTGTGAAAATCTGTGTCCTAAATTTAATTCTGTGAAAGTCTGCGGCAAAATATTTCTTCATTGAAAGAAGAAAAA
>JACROO010000023.1 GCA_016214355.1 Nitrospirota bacterium
CAACTGTGTTTGACATTATCTTATTGCCGCCTTGTTCTACGGCGAGCCTTACAAAAGGAACGTCTACAGAGTTTGGAGTCCGGCCCGCCCCGCTTCGTTGAGCGAGGCCGGGGAGTTTGGAGTCCGGAGTTAAGGTTGACGAATCATAAATCACCTGACCTTGCCCCGATAATGCACCTGCATAAAGCTCTAAACTCTTTCTGTCAAGGGCAACTAATATATCTATTTTGTCCTTTGATGCCGCTACGGGTTTATCGGAGAACCTTATCTGAAAAAAATTATGACCGCCCCTTATGCGGGATTCATAATCCTGATGGGTAAACACATGATAGCCTGACCTTGAAAAAACCTTTGCAAGTGTGTCGCCTATGGTCTGGATGCCCTGCCCTGCCTCGCCGCCGATCTTTATTGTGTAATCCATAAATTAAACAGGCTCTTTGCGTAATTGCGCGCGTTTATTCCGGCAATAAACAATGTCATTCCCATGCACCCGACCGGGGAATCCAGACATTGCCTCCTCAAACAAATCTTTCCATGCATGGTTTGGCTTTTCAATAAGATCCATTTCCCAATAGATGCTAACAAACCACACATACCTTGTCAATCAGACACATCGCTTGACCCCTTAAATCCTTTCAGGTATTTTATCACTCACTATGAACCCTCTTAAACAAATAATCATAGAGAAAATCAGGCGAGAATGTCCTATTAGTTTTGAAACCTTTATGGACATGGCACTTTATCACCCCGAATTCGGCTATTACACAAAGAGATCAACAAAGATAGGGCGGACAGGGGATTTTTATACAAGCCCGCATCTTCACCCTGTATTCGGCGCAATAATCGGGAGACAAATGAAAGAAATGTGGGAGGTTATGGATAAGCCCGATAATTTTCAGATTGTTGAGATGGGCGCAGGCATGGGGTATATGGCAAAGGACATACTGGAGTATCTTGAAGGGTTCAAGGGTTCAAGGGTTCAAGGGTTCAAGAGTCAAAGAATAAGGCGGGAGAAAGGAATTTTTAGCCATATTAAATATACGTTAGTGGAACAAAATCCGTATCTTAAGACAGCACAGCAGGAACTGCTCAAAGATTTTTCTGATAAAACAAGATGGATTTCTGCTTTAAATGAACTTGAACATGTGACAGGATGCTTTTTGTCTAATGAGCTTTTAGATGCCTTCCCCGTAAGAATAGTAGAGATGCACAATGAATTGACGGAGATTTATGTATCTGTAAATGAAGATACTCTTATAGAACTGAGAATGCCGTGCATTACCGAAATCAAAAACTACTTTAAAGAATTCTCTATAGAGCTTTCAGAAAATTTCAGGACAGAGGTAAATCTGAAAATTCATGACTGGCTGAAGGATGTTACCAACAGACTTACAGAAGGGTTTGTCCTGACAATAGATTATGGTTATCCGGCAGAAGACTATTACAGCGAAGACAGAAACAAGGGAACGCTTCTGTGTTATCATCAACAGCAGGCAAATGAAAACCCTTATCAGAATATCGGAGAACAGGACATAACATCACACGTAAACTTTTCAGCTCTAAAAAAATGGGGAGAAGGGTTTGGATTAAAAACAATAGGCTTCTGCCCTCAGGGGACATTCCTTGTCGCACTCGGAATAGATGAAGTCATTACAGAAAATGTCATTGCGAGGAGTTCCAAGATTGATCGGAATGACGAAGCAATCTCTGAAACTCACTCTGATCAAGGCAAAAGGAATGAGATTGCTTCGCCTTTGGCTCGCAATGACACACGAAACCTTCTCAATACAAATCATATCTTTGAGACGGCAAAAATAAAGGGGTTGATTTTACCAGAGACAATGGGCGAATCACATAAGATTATGGTTCATTACAAAGGAACAGGACACCCAAAACTAAGGGGGTTTTCAATAAGGAATCAGGCGGGGATTCTGTGATTTACAGGAAACTACTTTTAAAATTATCTGGTTAAATTATCTGGATTCCGCATCAAGTGCGGAATGACAAAACAAAAAGTTATTCTCCCAGATATGCCTTTTTAATATCTGCATCATGCGGAAGTTCTGCGCCCTTTCCTTCTTTTATGACCTTCCCCGATTCCATAACATAACCCCTATTGGCTAATCTGAGGGCAGCCTTTGCATTCTGCTCAACGAGGAGTATTGTAAGCCCTTCGGAATTAAGCTCTCTTATCGTCTTAAAGATTTTTATGACAAAGATAGGCGCAAGCCCGAGAGATGGTTCATCAAGCAAAAGAAGTTTTGGATTTGACATCAGAGCCCTTCCGATTGCAAGCATCTGCTGTTCCCCGCCGCTTAAAGTACCGCCGAGCTGATTTCTCCGCTCCTTCAGTACAGAAAAAAGCTCAAAGACCTTTTCTAACTGAGTTGTTACCCCCCCTGTGTCCACCCTTGTTAATGGGGGAATTAAAGGGGGGTGTTTTCTGACAACTGATAACTGATAACTGTTAACTGAGTACGCTCCCATCTCAAGATTTTCCATCACAGTAAGTCTGGGGAATATCCTTCTGCCTTCAGGCACTTGCGAGATGCCTCTTGAAACAATCTGGTGGGGAGGCAATTTATGTATCTCTTCTCCCTCAAATAAAATACCTCCGTTCTTTGGCTTTAAAATCCCTGATATTGTCATTAATGCAGTGCTTTTGCCTGCGCCGTTACTGCCTATAAGGCAGACAATTTCTCCTTTGTCCACATGAAGGTCTATGCCCTTAACTGCCTCTATATTTCCGTAAAATGTGTGAATGTCTTTAAGTAACAGCATCAGAAAATATCTTCCTTCCCGAGATATGCTTCAATTACATCAGGATTATTTTGTATTTCCTTCGGTGTTCCTTCGGCAATTTTTACTCCGTGGTCAAGCACAATAATTCTGTCTGATATGCCCATAACTACTTTCATGTCATGCTCAATAAGAATTACTGTTTTGCCCCATTCTTTTATCCGGTTTATAAGTTTCATTAACTCTATTGTCTCCTGCGGGTTCATTCCTGCTGCAGGTTCATCAAGCAGCAGAATTTTCGGCTCTGTTGCAAGCGCCCTTGCAATCTCAAGCCGCTTCTGGTCCCCATAAGGCAGGCTGTCAGCATCAGCATCAGCATAATCTGCTATCCCGATAAATTCCAGATACTCGTATGCCTTTGATTTTATCTCTGACTCTTCTCTCCGGAATTTCGCAGTCTTCATAACGGCTGACAGAAAACCTTCTTTTGAGCGTGTGTGCTGTCCTATCATCACATTCTCAAGAACAGACATGCTGCCGAAGATCCTTATGTTCTGAAAAGTCCTTGCAACCCCCTTTGCAGTTACCTCATAAGGCTTTTTGCCTGTAACATCTTTCTCTTCAAACAGTACGTGACCCTTTGTAGGCGAATATATGCCTGTAAGACAGTTAAACAAAGTTGTCTTGCCTGCGCCATTCGGTCCTATGATGCTTAAAATAACCCCATGCATCACCCTGAAACTGACCTCCTCAACGGGCTTAAGCCCGCCGAATGCCTTTGTCAAATTTCTGACTTCTAAAATCATCTCTCAAATAGAAAACCACAGAGAGCACAGAGATAATTTTAATAAAAAAATTTTATTTCTCTGTGTTCTCTCTAAATGTTTCTCAGTGTCCTCTGTGGTTAATTGTAGTTTTTGGCTTAATAAGCCCCTGCGGCCTGAACACCATCATCAAGACAAGCCCTGTACCAAGTGCAAGCATCCTGTAAAGCTGAAACTCCCTCAGTGCTTCAGGCAGGACGACAAGGAGCAAGGAGCCAAAAATCACACCGGGAATGCTCCCAAGCCCGCCTAATATAACCATACAGGCAACAAAGACAGATTCCATAAACGTAAAGCTTTCTGGCGATACAAAACGCATCTTGCTTGCAAAGAGTGCACCTGCAAGCCCTGCCCAGAATGCCCCGAAGGCAAAGGCAAGGAACTTGTATTTTGTTGTATTAATCCCCATTGCCTCTGCCGCCGTCTCATCCTCTCTTATTGCAAGCCATGCCCTGCCTGTCCTTGAATAATAAATACGCCTTACTATAAATATTGCGGCAAGAACAAAAATAAGAACAATGTAGTAATAATGTGAAAGACTGCCTAATGCAAATCCGAAAATAAATGGCACTGTTATTCCTGAAATGCCGTTTGGCCCGTGTGTGAGGCTGTCCCAGTTGTTCAATGTAAGATGAACAATCTCTCCGAAGCCGAGAGTAACTATTGCCAGATAATCGCCATGCAGTCTCAGCGCAGGGAATGCAAGAATAAATCCTGAAATCATTGTTATGAGAATACTTAACGGAAGCGCACCCCAGAAACCAAGCCCTGCTTTTGTCATAAACAATGCACAGGCGTAAGCCCCAATAGCATAAAAAGCCGCAAAACCTAAATTCAAAAGTCCGCAGAAGCCGATAACAACACTGAGCCCAAGTGCAAGTATGATATAAATTCCTGCAAGGATGACAACATCAAGGTAGTAATCCTTTAATCCGAAAGGCAGTGCAAGGAGAATTATAAATATCACAATATATAAAATTCGCGGCTCGTATGAAATCCCGGGCATTTTGACTTCTTTGAAAATGATGGAAGATTTTTTGACCGCAAGAAAGATGCCGTAAGCAAAAGATATTCCGAAAAGCAAAAACAGTGCGCCTTTTATTCCCATGAATGGGAGGCTTAAAAAGGAGATCCAGAGGATAAATAACAATGCCTTTATCATTTGTCCCTCTATGAGTCTTTGGCTGACTTTCCGAGCAGCCCCCTCGGTTTTATGAGCAGAATAATAATCAGGATTACGAAAGCATAGGCATCCTTATATTCGCTTGAGAGATAGCCTGCACCCATGCTTTCTATAATTCCGAGGACAAAACCTCCGAGTATTGCACCGGGGATGCTTCCAATGCCTCCGAGCACAGCAGCGGCAAATGCCTTTATCCCTGCTATGTAACCGATATAATAATTAACCAGACCGTAATACATGGCTACCATTAGTCCTGCAACTGCAGCAAGCCCTGAGCCGATAATGAATGTAACCGAGATTATCCGGTCAATGTTTATTCCGAGAAGCGATGCCATAACCTTATCCTGAGCAACAGCCCTCATCGCCTTTCCTGTCTTTGTCTTCATGACATAAAGATGAAGCAGGCTCATAAGCAGAAGTGAAGTAACAATAATAAAAACCTGAAGCGCGGTCATTGTTGCATTAAAAAATTCTATCTTAGTCGTCTCCATTATATGAGGAAAAACCTTGTCGGTTGCGCCCTGAGTAAGCATCACATAGTTCTGAAGAAAGATTGAGACGCCTATTGCGCTTATCAGCGGACTCAGTCGTGGCGCCTTTCTCAGAGGCTTGTATGCAAGTTTTTCTATTGTAAAGCCGTATGCAGAGCAGAAAGTAACTGAAAAAATAAACGTAAGCAGTAATGATAGGAACAGGCTGTATTGGGTAAGACCCATTGCGGTGAATATGCCTAAAAAAATTATTCCAAGGTATGCGCCGAGCATATAAATCTCGCCGTGTGCAAAATTTATTAATTCCAAAATGCCGTAAACCATCGTGTAGCCGAGGGCAATAAGCGCATACACCCCGCCCACTGTAAGACCGTTGATTATCTGCTGGAAAAACATGGCAGAAGGATTTTAACAGATTTAGGGGAAATTTAAAATGCAGAAACGACGAATTCAACTACATTATTGCCAAACATGAAAAATGTAGTTAATATGTAAAAATAACTGAGCCATGAAACGCACCTATTCAGCCATCTTTCTTGTCTCCTGTTCCGCCCTCATGCTTGAGGTCTCGCTTACAAGGCTTTTTTCAATATACCTCTGGTATCACTTTGCCTTTATGGTAATAAGCATTGCAATGCTTGGAATCGGCTCTGCAGGCACACTGCTGTCTGTTTTCCCGAGACTCAAAAAAACTTTCAGCACATCTGTTTGTGCAATATCTGCAGGACTTTCTATTATCCTCGGCTACATCGTTTTAAACCATATTCCCTTTGACCCTGTTAAACTTTCATGGGACAGGCTGCAGATTTTTTATATTGCGATTTACTGCATTGTATTAAGCATTCCGTTTTTCTTTTCCGGAATCCTGATATCATCTGCCTTTTCAATGCACAGTGAAAAATCAGGGCTCATATACGCCGCAGACCTGCTTGGTGCAGGAATCGGCTCCCTGACAGTTCTATGCGTGTTAAATATTTCAGGTCCTGAATATGCAGTGCTTACAGCCTCAACTTTATGCTTTATCGGTGCATTAATTGCAGGCAGGATAAGGATAAAGACTCTATCAGTTGTATTCATTGCTGTAAGTTTATTTTTGATTGCCGCACACCCTGATTTTATTAATATAAGGATATCTCCTTATAAAGCCCTTTCTCTGTCTTTAAAATATCCGGGCGCTGAACATTTAAAGACGTATTACAATTCATTTTCCAGAATAGATACAGTAAAAAGCCCTGCAATAAGGTTTGCCCCGGGACTCAGCCTGAAATACTTTAACCCTCTTCCTGAACAGATTGGACTTTCAATAGACGGCAGTGAGATGAATGCGGTAACAAAGGCTGATGACAGGAATGCATTAACATTTCTTGAGTTTCTTCCGTCAGCGCTTGCATATGAGATTAAAGGTAAACCTTTCACGAGCTTACCATTCACTACAATGATGAAAAATGTCATTGCGAGGAGTCCCGGAAATCGGGATGACAAAGCAATCTTAAAAAGCTGGATTACTTCGCCTTTAGCTCGCAATGACAGAGTAGACAGGGTGCTCATCCTTGATCCAAAAGGAGGGCTTCAGGCATTAATCGCTGAACATTACGGTGCAAAACAAATCCACAAACTTGAAAGCAACCCTCTGATAGTAAAGGTTATAAATGATGACCTTGGAGAATTTTCAGGAAGGATATTTAAACGCGATACACAGGCAGGACTCGGAAGAAACCGGCTACGCAGTTCACAGTTGACCCCGGCCTCGCTCCGCGAAGCGGGGCGGGCAGTTGACAGTTTACAGCTTTACGACATTATTGATATATCATTGACCGGAACTTCTGTCACCGGTGCTTTTGGAATTGCAGAAGATTATAGATTCACTGTTGAGGCATTCAGGGAATATCTTTCTGCACTTAAAAAAGACGGATTTTTAAATATCAGCCTTTACCTTATCCCTCCCCCAAGAACAGAACTAAGGTTCCTCACAACAGTTGTCGCATCATTTGAAGACGCAGGAATAACAGATTCCGCAAGTCATATTGCAGCTATAAGAAGCTGGGACAGCCTTTCAATACTTGCAAAAAAATCTCCGCTTACTCCTGATGACATTGGGAAAATTAAAAAATTTTCAAATGACAGGCGTTTTGACCTTGTGTATTATCCTGAGATTGATGAAAAAGAAACAAATATCTTTATCAAAACACCTGAAAATGAATATTTTAAGGCATTTAAAAATATCCTTAACCCGGCGGCAAGGCAGTCGTTTATAAAAAACTATATTTTTGCCGTAGAGCCCGTGCACGATGAAAACCCCTTTTTCCATTATTACCTGAAGCCTGAAAATATTAAAGTAATTTATGAGGTTGTAGGGCAAAAGTGGCAGTATTTTATAGAAGAAGGCTATCTTTTACCAATGATTTTTATTGTAGTTTTAATATTAAGCCTTATCATGATAGTAGTTCCTGTTATATTTCAACAAAAACTTCTGAAATCAAGGAGCCTGAAGTTGTTTCAGGGCAATGGGCAGGCTGACAAGGCTAAATGTCGTGCTGAATTTATTTCAGCATCTCCGGGGTTCCCCAATGTCCTGCTGTATTTTGCAATGCTCGGCATTGGCTTTATGTTTACAGAGGTAACGCTGATACAAAAAACACTGCTTTTACTGGAAAACCCATCTTACACAGTTGCAACCGTGCTAACTTCAATACTCATAAGTTCGGGCGCAGGAAGTCTGCTTAGTTCAAAATTTTCTAAACTAAAGGCACCGTATATACTGTTTGTGCTCGGCTCTTTAATTTTAATCTATAGTGCGTCATTTCCTTTGCTGTTAAATTCAGCGGCACCTTACCCGCTAAAATTTAAGATGCCTGTAGTTTTTATCTTCCTGATGCCCCTCGGATTTTTCATGGGAATCCCCTTCCCCACGGGGATTAAGACACTTGGACAATTTGATGAGACATTTATTTTATGGGCATGGGCAATAAACGGATGTTTTTCTGTCCTTGCTCCCATGCTGGCAATCATGATAGCAATGCTCACAGGGTTTAAAATAGTCCTGTGGCTCGGGGCAGCGGCGTATTTTGCGGCATTTATTTCGCTAAGAAAAATGCTTGCTATGATATAATAGAAAAAATTTTAGAATACGGGTTTGTCTTTATGCTGCCATCTTGCTGGGAAATAAAAAAATGCGGAACGGGGCAGTTTAAAAAGGAATATCCTTATGAGTCTGACATCTGCGCAAAGTTCTTTAAAAATTTTAACAATAAGTAAAGCTGCATCGTTATGCCCTCTTTGAATTTCTTTCTGTATAACCTCCTATTACTCCATATAGGGTTTTTCATCATCAATGATATTGTGGACATTGTCCGGAGGTGGGGTGCCCCTTTTCTCGGATGACACTATGCATTCACTGTAATGTGGATGAGTTTTCCTGTTATATGCCACAAGTGCCTTTACGATATCCCAGCTTATCTTGTTTTTTTCTGCCAGTGAGGTTATCTCCTCAAGGGCTGTCCGGTTGTCGTAGGGAGTTGCCCTGTACGGTCTTGGCGAAATAAGGGCATCATAGATATCGCTGGCGGCAACAATTTCCACCATACGGTCTTTGAGCAGTATGCCGCGAGGATAACCCGAACCGTCGTTCCTTTCGTGGTGGTCCCTGGCAATTATTGCAAAGAAGTTCCGAGTATCCCTGAGATAATAGCTGAGCAGTACGTAACCCGCAAGTGCATGGTATTTGATAAAATTTAACTCGCTCAATGTAAGAGGGGTGGGTTTTTTCAGGATGTGGAGCGGGACACAGATTTTGCCTATGTCGTGAAACGGGCCTGATGTGGCTTCCTTAATGCGGTCCTGATAATCGGGCACGAGGGATCCCGATAGCAGAGAAGAGAGCGCAAATACCATGAGAATATGGCGGTAGGTGTAATAATCATGCTTCTTGAAATAGTCCAGCGACTGCAGAACCGGAAGGGGAAGACGAATGCGTCCCATCAGGTTCAAAAACTCGGAATTTTCTTCCTGAGTTGAAAAGATTGTACTGTAATGGGCTTGCTTGAAAAAGGTAAAAAGGTCTTTTCTGGCGGAACCGTGATCCAGCAGGGATTGTTTCCTGTAAGGAGAGTCGGCATTGGAAGCAATAAGCGCGCTTAAAGTCTCTTCTGAAAGCGTGCTGCCCGCGGGAAGAAGCATCTGTTTGTCAAGGGTATGGACCGGATGAGGAAGGATTAACACATTCATTATGCGTCCTTTCTGATTTCTTTTTCTATGGAAAACACCTTTTTAACTTATCTATGACTTTTTCACAAAAGCCGCCTGAAATCAATCCCGGTTAAATTAATATTATCAGAAAGTCTGCATGGAAGCAACTTTTCAATATTCCTGATGTTTCTCCTAACGTCAGATTTCACATCATATTCACCGGATCCACATCTACATCAATCTTTATATCCTTTATTTCTTTAACGGCATTTAGAATCGCCAGTGCATTCTGTCTCAGGGTTTTATAATTTCTGCCTTTTAAAACAATATGCCATCTCCATTGGTTTCTGAGTTTTTCAATCGGTGCAGGTGCAGGACCAAGAATATCCACATCCGGAATCTTTGTCCTTTTAATTTTTACAGAAACATCCCTGATAGTTTTTTCTATCACATCCCTGTTTTTAAAATTAAAAACAATTCTTATTAATCTGCTGAAAGGCGGATAAGACAATTCTTTTCTTAACTCTATTTCTTTTTCATAAAATCCTTTATAGTCGTGTTTCCGCACATAGTCGAAGACATAATGATGCGGTTCATATGTCTGTATGTAAACCTCACCCGGGACGTCGCCCCTGCCTGCCCTTCCTGCAAGCTGTGTGAAAAGCTGAAATGCCCTTTCTGATGACCTGAAATCAGGCAGGTTCAATGCTACGTCTGCAAAAACAACTGCTGCAAATGTTACATCAGGAAAATCATGTCCTTTTGCAACCATCTGCGTGCCCATGAGTATATCTATTTTCTTATCCTCCATATCTTTTACTATCCTGTAATGTGCATGCTTCCTCCTCGTGGAATCCCTGTCCATCCTTTTTAAAGAAATCTCAGGGATTAAGGTGTTGAGTTCCTCTTCCACTCGCTGAGTCCCGATGCCGATATATTTTATCCTGCTCCCCTTGCAGTCAGGACATGTATCCTTCGGCTCCAGATATGAGCCGCAGTAGTGGCAGTTGAGGGTCTTTGTGTCTTTATGGTATGTAAGGGTAATACTGCAGGCAGGGCATTTATATGTATATCCGCAGTCAGTGCACATAAGGAACGGAGAATAACCGCGCCTGTTCAGCATTATCAGCGACTGGTATCCCTGAGAAATATTTTTATTGAGGGCGTTTAATAATTTATCTGAAAAAATCCATGTCTTCTTGTTTTCGTTTGTCATGTCAAGGATTTCAACGCCGGGCATGGGTTTTTCTTCAATACGCGATTTAAGCTCCAGATATTTAAACTTTTCTTTTTGGGCATTATAGAAAGTTTCTATGGAAGGGGTAGCAGAGCCTAATATTATCTTTATGCCTTCAAGTTTTGAACGCGCAAGGGCAACGTCTCTTGAGTGGTATTTAAGCCCCTCAAACTGCTTGTACGACGCCTCCTGCTCTTCGTCAACTACAATAAGCCCGAGGTTTTTAAAAGGCGCAAAGACAGCATTCCTTACGCCGAGGGCAACCCTCACCTCGCCGTTTCTTATCTTCCGCCACTGGGAGATTTTCTCACCTTCCGAAAGACCGCTGTGGAAAAATGCAACCTTGTCACCGAAACGGCTGCGAAATCTGTCAATAATCTGCGCTGTAAGGGCAATCTCTGGTACGAGGACAATTGCCTCTTTATCGCCAAGTGACTCAATGGCTCTGATGTAAATCTCGGTCTTGCCGCTTCCTGTAACGCCGTAAAGAAGAAAGACTCCTGATTGGGCACTATTGATTTCTGATAAGGCATTCTTTTGTTCTGCGGTAAGATTGAAAATCTTTACAGGTCTAATGTCGGTATCGTAAGTAATTCTGCTTTTTCCGCTTTTCCTGCCTTCAAGCACGCCTGAAGGTACGGCATTTTTCAATGCAAGTCCCGAAGTAGAAATATAATACTGCCCAACCCACTTTATCAGTTTAAACAGATTTTCCGGTATCAGGGGCTCTTCATCCAAAACCGCTTCAATTGGTTTCAGGGTTATTATTTTTTTGTCATTGCGAGTCCCAACATTTCGGGACGTGGCAATCTCTTGATTTTCATTCTCCCTTAGAGATTGCTTCGTCGCTAACGTTCCTCGCAATGACATTGTTGCAGGTGACCCAATTCCAGACACTATTCCAACCTTCTTTCCCATCCTGAATGGGGCGAGAACCCTGACGCCAATTTTAATTTTTTGTTCAAGTCCTTCAGGAACCAGATAGGTGAATGCCTCAGCATCTATAGGGAATAAGACATCAATTACCATTGTCTGATTTTTCGTTTTCTAATCCACCATTTCTCAATCTCAACTGCAAAGAACACACCTGATGATAAAACAAGGGTAAACACCAGTTCACTTAAGGTCAATGGCGCTGTTTTAAACACAGGGTTAAGAAAAGGCACATAGATAGTTGCAAGCTGGAAGGCAAAACTCAAAAGCACTGCGCCAAGAAGCGGTTTATTAGTCAGCAATCCCATCCTGAATAATGATTCCCTCTCCGACCTTATGGCAAGGACATGCCCGAGTTGAGTAAGGCAAAGTGCCGTGAAGACCATTGTCTGCCAGTGGGCATCACCTGTCTTAATTGACCACGCCTGAATAAACAAGACTATGCCCGCCATTAATAACCCTACCCATACAGCGTGAAGCCCAAGCCCGTGTGCAAATATGCTCTCCTGCGGATGCCGCGGAGGTCTCCGCATAACGTCGCCCTTTTCCGG
>JACROO010000047.1 GCA_016214355.1 Nitrospirota bacterium
TAATATGAGAGTTTCTTTGGTTAATGCTCAGGTATTGGACGGCAACAATGTGGTGCCGCCTCTGGGTCTTATGTATATAGCCGCCGTTCTGGATAAGGCAGGGCACAAAGTACAGATATTTGATGCGGACCCTGAATATCAAGCAGGCATTCTTAAAGAAATAAACGAATTTAAGCCGGACCTTATCGGACTGGGCTTTCTGACCGTAGGGTATCAGAGGGCGCTGAAATTATTTAAGGGATTAAAAAAAGAAATACCTGATGCCATGTACTGTCTCGGAGGTGTTCATCCGACGGTAAAGCCTATGGAGACTTTGAATGAATTTGACGTTAACTTTCTTGTGCTCGGAGAAGGTGAAGATACCATTGTAGAGGCTTGTGAAAAATTAGAGAAGAAACAGGGGCTGGCAGGCGTAAAGGGCGTCATGTACCGTGAGAACGGAAAAATTATAGACAACGGCAGGCGGGATATGATAGCGGACATTGATACAATACCTTTCCCGGCAAGACATCTGATAGATATGGGACCATATCTTAAGCCGCCGGGAATAATCAGGGGTTATGCCACCAAGAATCAGACTACTGTCGTAACAAGCAGGGGCTGTCCGTTCAGGTGCATATACTGCGGGAGCCATAATATTTTTGGGAGAAAGACAAGGCGTCGTTCAGTTAAAAATGTCGTTGACGAGATAGAACATCTCCACAAGACATATGACATAAAGGGCATTTATTTCTGCGATGACAGTTTTACGTTAAGGCCCGAGTGGGTCAAAGAATACTGTGATGACTTAAATCGCAGGAATTTAGATATAAAGTGGGGATGCCAGTCAAGGGTTGACCAGACCGATGAAGAATTGATGAGATTAATGAAAGATAGAGGACTTGTCCAGCTTGACTTCGGCGTTGAAAGCGGCTCTGAGAAGATACTTAAGGTGCTCGGCAAGGGAGGCAAAGGAGACAGGACATCGCAGATAAAAAAATCTTTTGAACTTTGCAGAAAACTGGATATCAGGACGCTGGCTATATTCATAATCGGCAATCCTGAAGAGACAAAAGAAGACATACAGCAGAGCTTTGATGTAGCTAAGGAGATTAATGCTGATTATACCGCATTTTATTTCCTTACCCCTTATCCGGGGACAGAGATTTATGAGATGGCAATTAAAAACGGATGGCTTGACCCAAACCTGCCGTTCTCAGAGATATGGGCGCACAGGCAGCCTGAGCTTCCTCTGATGAAGATAACCTTTGAGAAAGAGGAGTTAAGGGACATACGCAAAAAACTGCAGAATCATTTCTTTATGAAAAATTATTTCAGTGCCTCCGGGAATATCAGTTTCTACGGCATACTGTTCTCCATCATCTTCAGACATCCAGGTGTTGTTTTTTCGGCATTAGGGAAGCTGATAAGAACGGGAAGACTGGATTATGTGGTTGAAACCCTCAATGCAGAGTACTGGAGGATGAAGAAATACGAGGCAGCGTAAAAGGAATAGCAGGGAATCTTAATGCTTACATCTCCTTAAACGGCACGGGGATAAACGTTACTATGAAAATTAAAAATGAAAGGATGCCGGTGAGCCTTCTTTTTCTGTCAAGCTGTATTTCAGGATAAACAACAGGCGGATGTTTGTGTCCTATTATTAGCAGTAAGAGTGCCCACATTATCCAGCCTTCCCAGTAAGTGAGCCCTAAAATAAACAGAAGAATTATTATAAAACGTGCAATCCATACCTGTTTTTCGCCAAAAAGTGCGTATGCGATATGCCCTCCGTCAAGCTGTCCTACGGGCAGTAAATTAATTGACGTAATAAATAATCCTATCCAGCCTGCAAAGGCAATGGGGTGCAGGAGTATGTCATAATTTTCAGGGTCAAGATTAAAAATTATTTTTGCAAGCAGTGAAAATAAGATTGAATCTCCAAGAGAAACCCCGCCTTTCAATGTGGTTATTTGAATGGTTTCAGAATAGTACAGTCCTATGACAGAGGCAATAACTGCCATTACAAATCCGCCTAATGGTCCTGCACTGCCTATATCAATAAGAGAGCGCCTGTCAAATATCGGGGGTTTCATTTTTATGATTGCGCCGAATGTCCCTATCATTGACGGCGCAGGTATGAAATAGGGAAGAGTTACGGAGACATTATGCCTGCGCGACATGAAATAATGTGAGAGTTCATGTGTCAGCAGAATCGTCATGATTGATACTGAAAACGGGAGCCCAAGATAAATTTTCTCAGGGTTTTTCCAGAAGATTACTCCTTCCATCATTGCTCCGGCAAGAAGCGTTGTCATGGATGTGAGAATGAAAAGCAGGACATGTAGCCGTGTGAGTCTATGCGGCATGGGTAGATTTTCTGTATCTAATTACTAAATTGCGGATTATGAAATAACTTGCTGCTGAACAGACAATTCCTAAAAGCAGGGTGCCGACAACAAGCGGGAGTATCAGGGGGCTGAGTTTTTCTATAAAAGAGGTGATGGTTATATGAGACCAGTTAATGTCAGGCAGGATATGCTTCAGCCCCATTAATTTAGCCCCAAGCCACAGGCTGAAAGAATATATCGGGACAACGGTCCACGGATTCAGTATGGCTGCCCCTGCAATGGCTACTAATTTATTCAGGCGAAAGAGCCATGCCAGAAAAATAGTCCCTATTGCATGCAGTCCAAACAACGGCGTTATACCCATGAATATTCCGAAGGCAAATGATATTGCGATATGGTGAGGCGTATCGTTAATGTAAAGTATCTGTTTGAGTTTATCTCTAAATGCCATTTTTAGTGAATAGTGAATAGTCTTACTGACGACTGTTCACTGTCTTTAAAGTGTTCATATCCCTCAGCCTTAAGCGGTCGTTCCCTTCCTTTTTCATCTACAATAAATCGTCCCTTTTTAGTTATCTCTCCAAGCCTGCATGCCTTTATCTTGATATTTGCCGGTGCTGTAAAGAGCAGGGCGTAGTCTTCCCCGCCTTTTAATGCAAAATTTCTATAGTTTACACCTATTCTCTCAGCAGTTTCAATAAGCTCCTGTGAGACAGGTATTTTATCCATATAGATTCTTGCACCGGCATTGCTTTCATCACATATATGACTTAAGTCTATAAGAAGCCCGTCGCTTATGTCTATCATGGAAGTTATGCCTCCGGTATTTTTTAATGGTGCAATCTCAGGCATTAGATGGCGCCTGATAAGTCTTAAATGGGAAGTGGGAAGTGAGAACTTAGAACTAAGAAGTTTGAATTTTTTATTTCTTATTTCCCATTTCTTATTTCCCATTTTCTTTAAAAGCATAAGCCCCATTGCAGAATCACCAAGAGTGTCTGTTACAAAGATGCTGTCTCCGGGTTTTGCCCCGGAACGTGTGATAACTCTTTTAGTTTCTCCGGTTAGAGTCCCGCTTAATACCAGCCCATGCCTTGATGCACAGGTATCGCCGCCTATAATATTTATTGCAAATTTTTTGGCAAGGCTTTTTATTCCGGAATATAATTCATCAATATCTCCGGAATCATAATCTTTTGGAATACCCAGCCCAACGAGAAAATGTTTGGGCTTCCCGCCCATTGCAAATATGTCGCTGATGTTTACTGCCAATGCCTTGTATCCTAATTGATAAAATGTTGTATAAGAAAGGTCAAAATGCACGCCTTCAATTAGCATATCGGTTGTAATGAGCGTGATGGCGTCCTTTTTTGCTTGGGATATGGCTGCTGCATCATCGCCGATGCCTGTTATGATTTCTGAGGATGTTTTTGCGAATGAAGTCCTGAACTTTTTTATGAGGTTAAATTCACCGAGTTTTGAAAGAAGCATTTTTATATTATATAATGTAGGCAGGTTAACATGCTATAAGATTGTCTGCCCCAAAAACTTTTTATAATATTCCCTCTCCCTTGATGGGAGAGGGTTAGGGTGAGGGGGATAAAATATTCCATTAAGTTACCCCTCCCCTCTATCCCCTCCCGCAAGGGGAGGGGGATTTTGGGGTCAATGACGAAATCTATATAGAAGTTATTTAATCTGCATCAAGGTTTATCTTTTCCTCTTTTTTGGTCCCGGCGGCAATACCTTTTGAGTATGTCTTTGGAGCTGTGCCCTGCTTGAAGTATTCCACCATTTTTTCTGTTTTGTTTGTTGCGAGAAGTCCTGTGTTCGGGTCAATCTCTGCTGTTATGATTTCTTCGGGGATGCGGAAATTTTCAGCGTCTCCATCTTCACCGGCTGTGTACAATGCCTCTTTCATAAAAGATACCCATACGGGCGATGCTGCCCTTGCTCCTGTTTCACCATGACCGAGCGTGCGCATATCATCAAAGCCTACCCACGCACTTGCAGCGAGTTCAGTTGTGAATCCGACAAACCACGCATCTTTATATGCATTGGTTGTGCCTGTCTTGCCGGCTGTGGGCCTTCTGAGTGCCTTTGCCCTCCAGCCTGTCCCGTGTTTAACAACATCCTCTAACATTGATGTTGCGAGGAATGCTGTCTGAGGGCTGATAACTTCCATGCCTTCAGGCTTGTTTTCTTCAATGACCTCTCCTTTATTATCAGTTACATATTTAATTGCAATTGGTTTCATCTTCACACCTTCATTTGCAAAAACAGAAAATGCTGATGTCATTTCTAATGGACTGACGCTGAGTGAGCCGAGCGCTAATGTTAAGTCTTCCGGGAATGGACCAGAAAAGCCGAGTTTTTGCGCAAACTCTATGACATTTGCAACGCCTACTTTTTCAAGCAGCTTTACTGTTACTATGTTTCTTGAATAAGCAAGGGCTTCCCTTAACCTCGTTGGTCCCCAATATTCATGGTCATAATTTGCAGGCTCCCAGTCGCCGAGCAGTCCGCTCGGATAACTTACAGGTTCGTCTATTATAATACTTGCAGGCGTGAAATCCTTGTCCATGGAAGCAGCGTATATTATGGGTTTAAAGGCAGAGCCTGCCTGTCTCCTTGCATAAATTGCCCTGTTAAACTCGCTTCTTCCGAAGTCATAACCGCCGACCAGCGCCTTTATGTAACCTGTGGATGGCTCCATTGCGACAAGTGCGCCCTCAATAACCGGCTCCTGTTCAAGCAAAAAGACTGGTTCTCTTGTTTGAAGGCTTTTAATCCGCACTTTTATTATGTCTCCTGTTTTTAAAATATTTGTGAGTTTGAAATCTTTAAATTCTTTAATGATTTTACCGGTTGAATTTATAATCCTGCCTGCCCATAAGGAATCCGAAAGGAACAATTTCCCTATAATACCTCTTGCCTTGATTATTGCTTCTTCAGCCGATACCCTTAGCACAGTGCCTGTCAAAAGGTCTCCGGGAGTCATCATTACCTTTGGGAAAGGGTCTTTTTCTTTAAGTTCGTCCTCAGGGTCTATATCTTTATGACCAGGAGCGCCTCTAAAGCCTTGCCTTTTGTCCACATCCCTTAACCCTGCCTGAAGAGCTTTTATGGCTGCAATCTGCATCTTCCTGTTAAGGGCTGTATAAACTCTTAGTCCGCCTTTATAGACTGTCTCAACCCCGTATTTGTCTTCAAGATATTTTCTGATGTATTCAAGGAAATAATTTGGCGCTTCATAACCATACCTCAGGCTTGAAAGGTAGAGGGGTTTTTCATATGCCTCCTTTACTTCCTGCTCAGTTATAAATTTTTCCTCTTCCATCCGTTTAAGTGCGATGTACTGCCTTTCCTTGGCTCTATCAAGATTGTTGTAGGGAGAATAGGTATTCGGAGCCTTTATCGCCCCTGCTATAAGGGCTGCTTCAGAGAGGTTTATATCCGAGACAGATTTGCCAAAATATGTGCGTGATGCCATTTCAACACCGTAAGCGCCATGACCAAAATATATACGGTTAAGATATAAGTCAAGGATTTCTTCTTTTGTCAGATTTTTTTCAAGCCTGAAGGCAAGGATTATTTCCCTGATTTTTCTCTGTATCGTTTTCTCGGGGGTAAGAAAAAGTACTTTTGTAAGCTGCTGCGTTATGGTGCTCCCGCCTTCTTTTATTCTGAGTGAAAGGATGTCTTTGAAAACAGCCCTTCCGACGGCGATGTAATCTACCCCTTTATGCGTCCAGAACCTTGAATCCTCAACGGCAATAACGGCATTTACAAGGTGTTTAGGAATTTTTTTAAGGGGGACGTATATGCCTTTTTCAACCTTAAATTCCCCTATAAATACATCATCATCGGCATATACATTTGTCCCGATAGTGGGTTTGTAGGCTTTGATTTCCTCTAACTGCGGCACGCCGCGGGCAAGTGCGAGGTAACCGCCAGTGGCTATACCAACGGAGAGGATGAGGAGAAAAACAAGGGTGATGGTTATTATTTTTTTCATGGCTTATGACAACTAATTACTCCTCCACCAGCGTTATTGCCTCTTGTGGACAGTTCTCAGCCGCTGCCTCGCAGCATTCTGCAAAGTCGCATGCATCCGGGTCAATAACACGGGATTTATCATCAATTAGTTGAAAGACACTGGGGCATATCTCAGCACAGTTGCCGCAGCCAATGCATTTTTCTTCATCAACAACAGGTCTCATATCAGTTGACAGTTGATAGTTTTTTTGCCTACTGCTTACTCCCTACTCCTTACTCTCTATTGCTCTGTGTCTTCTGTGGTTTATGCCTTTAGCCGTTCCATTATCGCCGCCGCTAAAAGCGGAAACATAATCTCATGATGGCCCGTCAGGGCGTAGGATTTTCCGCCTGAAAGCATAGGTCTTCTTAATACGTTCTCCCTGCATCTGTAATGCTGAATGAAATCCATATTTACTGTTGTGAAATTTTTGACATCATGACCGAGATTCCTTGCAACAGTGAGCGCCTTTAAAAATACCTCAGGCATTATTACTGCTGAGCCTAAATTTATATAGACGCCGTGCTTAAGTTCTGAGACAACAGAGGCAAACAGCCTGAAATCTCTTAAACTTCCTTCTCCGATTAATGCGCCTTCTGCCTCAGGGTGCATATGGATAATATCCGTCCCTAAAGCAACATGTACTGTTGCAGGGATGTTCAGTCTTGAGGCAGCGGCAAGGATGCTTACTTTTTTGTGTGGGAAGTCGTTATCCAGTATATAATCACCGACTGCTTTCCCAATGCCCCTGCCGTCTTTTACTCCTTGATTAATTGCCTGACTAAGCCCTTTGCCCGTTTCCTCAGCCATGCCGAAAGTCCCTTTGCATAACTCTGTATCAATTGCCCTGATAACGGCATCTACTATCTGCCGCAGATTTTTTACAGCGAGTGCATCTGGAAGGCTTTTCAGGAAATCCTTAAATTCTCCACTTTTGAAAGGTGAACCAAGCTCATCAATCCTGACTTTACTCTTTCTTTTTTTCAGGCTTGTTGTTTTTATATTTTTCAGTGAAATGGGGATATATTCCTTAGACACACAGAAAATATAACCCTGCAGGCGCTGAATAGTCAAGAGGCGGGCGTATAAAAAAATCTTTAGATAGATTTTCGGTAATTAAGTAGCATAGAATATTGCATGTTTTGGCTGACAGATTTAATGCTTCTCTGGCTCGGATTTATATTCTGCACATCAGTGCTATTTATAATTATTTATTTTATTGCAATGAGAATGGTCTATTTTTCAGAGGAATTAAAATATAAAGATGTCTCAACCAGAGCAATAGTCATTAATTACATTATTAATGCAATAGTTGTTGTAATTGCTGCAATATTTTTACCTAAAATAGGCGAAGGCATTGAACAGAGATAGAAATTTCAAATTTAGGTAGTCCCGATGTATCGGGATCGCCTGTCCTAAAAGGTTAACAGCCAAAGACAGCCGAGACGGCTGTCCTACTGATGGTCTTGTTAGATTTGCGATTTCTAAATCGGGATTTGGGTTATATGTTAGGGTAGACAAAGATTAATCTATAGGTTAAACTATAGATTAAAGGGGGTATTAAAATGAACAAAATTGTAAGCATTACCGAATTAAGGGAAAAGACCCTGAAGGTTTTAGATGAGGCATCAGAAGAAAGGGAGCCGATTTATGTAGTTGCAAGAAGCAAACCAAAAGTGGTTATGGAATCAATAGAGGTTTATCAGGCCAAAGAAGACGAGCTGACGAATTTAAGAAGGAAGGTCTTTGAACTGGAAACACTGCAAGCGCTTAAAGAGGCAAAAGAGGGCAAAGGGAAGGTTTTTAAGTCGGTAAAATTATTGATGGCTTCTATTGAAAAGAAAAAATGACATATCAGTTCGTCCGTACAAGACAGTTTGAACGGGCATTGAAATCTTTTCTTAAAAAACACCCTGACTTGCGGGATATTGTAGTTGAAAGATTAATCCTGCTCCAAAAAAATCCTCAAGACCCGAGATTAAAAACGCATCAGCTAAAAGGTAATTTGGAGGGCATCATGGCGGCAAGTTTGACGTTTGATTACAGGCTTGTTTTTTATATTGAAGGAAGTTTAATCTACCTGCTGAACATTGGCTCACATGATGAGGTATATTGATACAAACGGGCGGAATAAATGGTATATTGGTTATACTTAAATTTCTAAACCATGCACTGGCATCAGAAAAAAATAAATGAAGTTATTGAGGACCTGCATACCTCTCTGGACGGTCTTTCTTCTCAGGAGGCTGAAAAACGACTTAAAGAATACGGCGCAAATGAGCTGAAAGAGAAGAAGAAAAAGACCCCTCTCGCAATGCTCCTTGACCAGTTCAAAGACTTTATGATTCTTATCCTGATTGCTGCTGCGGTCATATCCGGAATTATCGGTGAACTTTCAGATACCATTGCCATTGTTGTAATCGTAATACTTAATGCGGTTGTCGGGTTTATTCAGGAATACAGGGCAGAAAAGGCGATGGCAGCGCTGAAGATGATGGCAGCACCGACGGCAATTGTTTTACGCGAAGGAAAACCTGACAATATTCAGGCATCCCTGCTTGTACCGGGGGATATAGTCATCCTTGAAGCGGGCAGGGTAGTGCCGGCAGACATGAGGTTTATGGAGATTGCACAGCTTAAGGCTGACGAATCACCGCTCACAGGGGAATCAGTACCTGCTGAAAAACATATTAACGTGCTTCATGACGGGATGATGCCTCTCGGAGACAGAAAGAATATGGCATATAAAGGCACTACTGTTTCTTATGGACGCGGGCGGGGGATTGTTGTCAGCACCGGCATGGAGACAGAACTCGGCAAGATTGCGACCATGCTGCAGGAGGAAGAAGAAGTAAAAACGCCTCTTCAGAGGAGGCTTGTAAAATTTGGGCAGAGGCTTGCCATTGCTGTCCTCGCCATATGTGCAATAGTTTTTACTGCCGGCATCCTCAGGGGTGAGCCGCCGGCTTTAATGTTCCTTACAGCCATCAGCCTTGCTGTTGCCGCAATACCTGAGGCGCTTCCTGCTGTTATAACGATTTCCCTTGCCCTCGGTGCAAAAAAGATGGTCAGGCAGAACGCCCTCATAAGAAAGCTTCCAGCAGTGGAGACGCTTGGCTCTGTTACCTACATATGCTCGGATAAAACAGGAACACTTACGCTGAATAAAATGACGGTGGAGGAGATTTATGTGGACGGACATATAGTAAGCAGTAGGCAGTATGCAGTAGGCAGTAAGCAGTATGCAGTAAGCAGTAAAAAGGAAGAAGACGTTGAATTAAGTGCTTACTCCTTACTGCCTACTGCATACTGTTCTGAATTGCTTATGACATCTCTGGCATTAAGCAACGATGCACAGATGGATGCATCGGGCAGTGTTATCGGCGACCCTACAGAAATTGCACTTTATAACATTGCAAGGGATAACGGTTTTGACAAAAAAGAGGTTGAAAAGAATTTCCCACGTGCTGCCGAAATTCCTTTTGATTCTGACAGAAAATGCATGACGACGATACATAAGGGGTCAAGGATTCAAGGGGTCGAGGGGTCAAGAGGGAAAACGGATTCTTCACTTGAACCCTTGAATCCTCGAATCCTCGAATCCTTTCAGTTTATTTCCTTCACAAAAGGGGCTGTAGATAATCTCCTTGAAAGGTCAATAAATATTCTGACATCTGAAGGTTTAAAGGATATAGATAAGGAGATGATTCACAGTGTAAATACGCGCATGGCTGCTGATGGGCTGAGGGTTTTAGGTGTTGCCATGAGGCAGTGGAATAAACTGCCGGAAGACGTTTCTCCTGAAAGTGTGGAAACCGGACTCACACTCGTAGGCATTGTCGGGCTGATGGACCCTCCGAGGGAAGAGGCAAAAGAAGCAGTCAGCCTTTGCAGGAGCGCAGGAATAAAACCCATAATGATTACCGGAGACCATCCCCTTACTGCGAGAACCATTGCAAGGAAGATAGGGATAATTGATGACGGGGACGGGATAATTACCGGCAGGGAATTAGAAAAACTTTCACTTGAAGAATTTGAGGAAAGGGTTGGGAGAATAAGGGTCTATGCAAGGGTAGCACCTGAACAGAAACTTAAGATTGTCAAGGCTCTTCAGGAT
>JACROO010000048.1 GCA_016214355.1 Nitrospirota bacterium
CATGGACTTTTTCTACAGCCTCAACGTTAAACTTACTGATGCAGCAGCCCATGCCCGAAGTTTGTTCGTAATTGCCCCCCCTCCGACTTGACTTTTATTTCACTATTTTATATAGTTTCACCAGAGGGTGAAACAGATGACAATAGTGAAACAATATTCAGAAAGAGAACTAATAAAAAAGGCTCAAAAAAGTCTGGAATCTATTTTGTCAGAAGTTCCTTTTGTAGTCCTGAAAGAAGTAAAAACGAATGTTAAAAGTAACAATAGACAAATTGACATCGTGTTAAATGCTCTTGTTTCTGGTAAGCCCGTCAAATTTATTGTAGAAATTAGGTCGTTAGGTGAACCGCGTATTATAAGGATGACAGTGGAACAAGTTAAGAGCTATCTTAGGGACTTTAAAAACTCATATGGAATAGTGGTTGCTCCTTATCTTAGCGACGCCAGTAGACAGATATGTAGAGAGGCTGGTGTCGGATGCATTGACCTTGCTGGAAATGCCTATATTTCTTTTAAAAATATTTTTATTGACAGAAGCGGCATTCCGAACCCTTTCCCGGCCACCAAAATTGCAAAGTCTGTTTTCTCCTTGAAATCAAGCAGAATACTCAGAGTGCTTCTTTCAGAGCCATCAAAAAGATGGTTTATTGAGGACCTATCTAAAGAAGCTGGTGTAAGTATAGGGCTTACATGGAAGGTCAAACAGGCGCTTCTATCTGAAGAATGGATTAAAGAAGAGAATAAGAAATTCTATCTTGTTAACCCTGCTAATGTTCTTGATGAGTGGGTGAATAATTATTCTTACACAAAAAATGAAAGCTTCTCATTTTATTCTGGTCTCTCTGAAGAAAATCTGGAAATGATAGTTAAAAAAGAATGTGAGAAAAGGAAATATCAATACGGATTAGCGCTGTTCTCAGGAGCAAGAAAAGTAGCTCCATTTGTAAGATTTTTAAGATTTTTTGCATATGTTGGCGGAGACATTGAAGAAATAGCAAATGCCCTGCAATTAAAAAAGGTAGAGAGTGGACCGAATGTAACTTTTCTTACCCCATACGATGAAGGAGTTTTTTATGGACTTCAGAATATTAATGGCGTAAATATTGTTTCCGACATTCAGCTTTATCTTGACCTTAAGAGTTATAGAGGAAGGGGCGAAGAAGCAGCACAGGCAATATTTGAACAGAGGATTAAACCCAAATGGTAAGCAAAAGCCAATATAGAGACAAAGAGGTTAATGCCTGCAAGGCTGTCCTTTTAGAACTCGTTCATCTCCTTGGAGAGATTAAAGACGAAATGGTAATAATTGGTGGTTGGATACCAGCATTTCTATTACCCCAATCCAGAGAACCGCATATTGGGAGCCTTGATATAGATATTGCTCTGAATTTCTCAAAAACCCCTGATGATACTTACCAGACGATATTAAAGGCATTTCTAAAAAGAGGTTATGCTCAAGACAAGGAGCAGCCTTTCAGGTTTTTTCGCAAAGTAAATGTTGAAGGTGCTGGACCGGTAAACGTAGAAGTAAACCTTATGGCAGGTGAATACGGAGGCACGGGGAAAGGACACAGGACACAGAAAGTTCAGGATGTGAGGGCAAGAAAGGCAAGAGGCTGTGACCTTGCTTTTGATTCCACAATAACGGTTACGCTTGAGGGTGAATTGCCAGATGGAGGCAAAGACAAAGTGAGTTTTAAAGTTGCTGGAATAGTCCCTTTTCTTGTTATGAAAGGTATGGCAATGTATGAGAGGATGAAAGAAAAGGACGCTTATGATATCTTTTACTGCGTTGAAAATTATTTAGGAGGTATACAAAAGCTTGTTGAGGAGTTCAGACCCATCATAAAGAATAAACTCGTTGTTGAAGGACTTGCAAAAATAAGGGCTAAGTTCGCCTCAATAGAACATATCGGACCGAAATGGGTTGTAGATTTTCTTGAAATAGCCGAAAAAGAAGACAGGGAAATTATGACACGGCATGTATATGAAAAAGTTTCTGAATTTCTTGACATGCTTAACATTCATGAATGGGAGAGTAAAACAGAATAAAAAATGATTGTTCCTGAGGTCAAAGATAACCAGAATTGGAGAAACCAATGGAAGCAAAGAGAGCACAGAGTTTATTTATTGTAAGTTTAACATTTAAGATTTGAAATGATAATTTTGCATTTTGCAATTTACAAATATATTTCTCTGAGCGTCCTCAGGTGGTGAATCCTAATTAATAATGAATAAAGTCATCATACTCCTTGGCCCAACCGGCTCCGGAAAAACTGCTGTTTCAATCCTGCTTGCAAAGGCACTTCACACCGAGATAATCAGCGCTGATTCCATGCAGATTTACAGGCACATGAATATAGGCACAGCCAAACCTTCTTCGTCAGAACTTCAAGAAGTAAAACATTACCTAATTAATATCCTATCTCCTTCGGAGTCTTTCAGTGCAGGCATGTTCAAAGACATGGCAGCAAAAATTATAAATGACCTTCACGGGGGAGGCATGATTCCTATAGTGACAGGAGGGACGGGGCTTTACATAAAGGCACTGACGAGAGGCCTTTTTGAAGGACCTTCTGCAGACTGGCGATTGCGGGAGCAACTTTTTGAAGAAGAGAGACTCCATGCTAAAGGCTATCTTCATAAAAGGCTTACGGAAATTGACCCTGAGGCTGCCGGTAAAATCAATCCGCAGGATACAAGGAGAATAATCAGGGCGCTTGAGGTTTATATTAAAGAAAAAAAATCCATCTCAGAGCTTCAGCGTTCAGGCACAGCCGCCGGGGCATATGAATTTATCAAGATAGGGCTCCTCAGAGACAGGAATGAACTTTACAGGATTATTGAGCAGAGGGTTGATAAGATGATAGAAGACGGACTCGTTGATGAGGTCAAAAGAGTTTTGAAAATAGTCTCTGGAGATTCATTCCTCAACCTTCAGCCTTCAACCTTCAGCCTTCAACTCCCATCCCTGTCTTCCATGCAGTCATTGGGCTATAAAGAAATGAGCCTTTATCTCAGCGGTTTAATGAGTATTGAGGACGCGGTGAGATTATTAAAAAAACGCACAAAGATGTATGCAAAGAGGCAGTTTACTTGGTTTAAAAAGGAACCCGATATAAAATGGGTGGATATAACCGGGATTATGCATCCGGAGGAAATTTTTCAGAAAGTTATAAATGATGTTGAAATTCTGAGAGAATTGCTTTATGTTAGAAGGCAATAACTTACGTCCGAAAAGGAGAGACGATATGAGCACAAAACACCAGAACCTTCAGGACTTCTTTCTTAACTTTCTGAGAAAGGAAAAAATCATTTGTTACAGTTGATGTAATTATAGAACTTGAAGGCAATAGCGCCTCGCAGCCGGACGGAATAATCCTTATAAAAAGAAAAAACCAGCCTCCCGGCTGGGCAATTCCGGGGGGTTTTGTTGATTACGGCGAATCGCTTGAAGATGCAATACGCAGAGAGGCAAAAGAAGAGACAGGTCTTGACATAAAACTGGCAAGGCAGTTTCATACATATTCTGACCCAAAAAGAGACCCCCGTCATCATACCGTGTCAACGATATTCATTGCTAAGGCACAAGGCAGACCACAGGCAGGCGACGACGCCAAAGAAGTCGGAATCTTCACAAAAGATACCCTCCCCCAGGATATTGCCTTTGACCACAGACAGATACTTGAAGATTATTTCAGCAGGAAGTATTAAACTGCTGTTATAAACTCAAGGTAGTTTTCCCTTGGAAAAAGTTTCAGAACGAATTTTCTGCCTGTAAGAGGCTCCCCGACATTTTTTGCAAGGTCAAAAGATGAAGAACGGGAGTGTCTCATAAACTGTGTAACTATTTTTTCTCATTGTAGCCTATGACTCAAAAAGAATCCAAGCTGTACATAGATAGCATACCAGTTTCTTATCGGTAGTGTCCATTTTCCCCAGTTCCATGTCAGCCATATATAAGGATTTTAGCACAGATCTTTTAATTTACGTATAAACTTTCTGAATTTCCACAGCATTTATTATTGAGGAATTTTTACCTTGCAAATTGAAAGCTATTCTTTCATAATACAAGCATGATTAAAAGAAGGTTAGAGGATACTATTGAGATAACCCCGGATAATCAGCTTAAACCCTTACCAGTTTCCCTTTTGCCTCGGCAATAACGACATTATCCTCTGTCGCAGCCTCTGCATGCGCCTCTAAGATTTTTTTTGTATCTTTCAGTATCTTTGCTGTAACAATTATTTTCTGCCCGACATTTAATGCCTTTCTAAGACGAATCTCCATCTGCGCGGTGACAACAGGTATGCCCATGGCTATGGCGAGTTTTACCATTGCCTCATCAAGAAGGATTGATATAATCCCGCCGTGGACAATGTCCTGATAACCCTGATGTTCTTTTTTCGGGGTGAATTCTGTCTTTATGGTTTTTCCGTCAAAGGAAAAATCCAGTTTCAGCCCGATAGGATTTTTATGCCCGCATACAAAGCAGTAACCGTCGTCTGTAAAATTCATCTGAAAATACCTTTATAACACACACCCACCCCCTCTTAATAGAGGGGAGTTTTAAGGTTTCCCCTCTAAAAAGAGGGGATTAAGGGGTGTGTATTTTCATGTTTCTTTGTGCCGACTTGTCAGCATGAAAGATTCATTTTGATTACTTAATAAGATTCTCCACGCCTATTCGTATCATCATGACGGCGATAGATGCAAGGAGGATTGCCATTACCTTTGAAATGGCAACAATCCCATTTTTGCCGATTAGTTCAGTTATCTTTTGTGCCTTTACAAAGGAAAACCATACTATAATCAAATTCAAAATGAGAGAAATTACTGTTGGTGTGATGCCGTAGTGGTCGTTCAGCACTATCATCGTGGTGAGGACTGCAGGCCCGACAATTAACGGTACTCCTATCGGCACAACGCCTATGGTGTCTTCCACCTTTCTCCGTTCCCCTCCGTATCTTATTAAGTCAAGCACTGCTATGACAAGAAGGACAAGCCCGCCTGCTATCTTGAAGTCATTAACCGTAATTCCCAGGATATTGAAGACCGCCTCTCCCACGGCAACAAAGGCAAGGCTTACCACAAGCGCTGTAATGATTGAGTGCCTGATGATTTTTTTCCGCTCAATGTCTTCCACTTCGCTGGTAACGGATATAAACACCGGAAGAACGGCGAATATGTCTATCGCAACAAAAATGGGAATGAATGTTACGGGCAAGGCTTTCAGTATGTCTGACATGGTTAGATTATAATGTTCTTTTCAAAATCAGTCAAAGGAATTTAAATGGGAAATGAGAAATGGGAAATAATAACCCGCGGTTTTCTGAATATATAGTTTTGGCTTGTATGATGTGTTACTATGAATCATGAAAAGATTAAAACATATCCTTGATAAATTCTACAATGAATATGATTTTAGAGAAAGGGTTTTGCATGACCCCGTAACGTTCCCTCATAAATACAAGAATCCTGAGGATATTGAGACGTCGGCTTTTATAGCATCCTGCCTTGCCTACGGAAGGGTTGATTTATTCAAGCCTGTGATAAAAAAGATTCTCGGTGCTATGGGCAAAAGCCCGTATGATTTTCTGATGAATTTTGAGCTAAAAAGGCAGAAAAGCTTATTCTCAGGCATAAAGTACCGTTTCAATGAGAATGAGGATATTTTATGCCTCCTGCATATCCTGAGCGTTCTGCTGATAAAACACAAAACCGTAGAAAAAATATTCATGAAGTTTTATAAAAGTAATGACCCTGATATTGGCAGCGCATTGTCGGGCTTTATTGGGCATATTCTCAATATTGATACTGAAAAGGTCTATGGAAGGAATATCCGTCCGTCAGGACTTCTTCAGTTTTTCCCGTCTCCTTCAAAAGGCAGTGCATGCAAGAGGATGAATCTTTTTCTGAGGTGGATGGTAAGGGACAGGGACATTGATTTTGGCATATGGAAGGGTATACCTAAAAACAGGCTCATTATCCCGCTTGATACTCATATAGCAAAAATTTCAAAGTGTCTTGGATTTACAAAGCGTGCATCTGCTGACTGGAAGACGGCAGTTGAGATTACCGGGGCGCTTAAAAAATTTGACCCTGAGGACCCTCTTAAATATGATTTCGCATTGTGTCACCACGGGATTTCCGGCTTGTGCAGGTCAAAGGGGGATAAAGAAAGCTGTGCCGGCTGTGTGTTAAAGAGAGAGGGTGTTTAATTTGGCAGGCATTTAACGCAAAAAATTCCGGCTTAATAACTTTCTATATTTCTTGACGGCATGCCTTTAAAACCGTAGCATTTAAAAATGCTGTAATCCCGCAAAACCCTGCCATTTCGTTCTACTGTTAGTTTTTGTTTTTCGTATGAATCAAAAGCCCCGATGAGCTCCTGCGGAAAATCACCGTTGCCTATTATGACAAAGATGGCATTACTGCCAATGAGGTTATCAAATCCGCCCCATATATCGTACTGATTCATCCGCCTGCCGAGATTTACGCAGTATGTCTTAGGCTTGCCGGGCATGTAAAACGCAAGCTCGCTTGAGACCTGATAACTGTCAGAAAAAACAAAAACATTTCTCGCCTGAGCCATGCTTTTATATATTTTCCCTGTCTCTTGCCCCAGCTCTTTCCAGCCTTTAATCCTTGAGGTAGGGTCTGTTTTGACAGGCAGATTAAGAACCTCAGGATAATGTGAAAACACTGTGACAATGAAAGCCATAATCAGGGCAAGGCTTAAAAATATCTTTGTCCCTTTTTTGATAGCATCTCTCTTCAAAAAGTAAGCTGAAGAGGCTATGAAGGCAGTTATGTACGCAGGCGTCGCCCAGTTTGCCTGTACCTTTGCCTGAAGGCTTTTCAAAACAAAAAATCCGAGCATGGGCGCCCAGAAGCAGAATAAAAACAGTGAACAGTGAACAGTGAACAGTGAACGGGATTTGTAAGCCTTCAACGCCCCGTATATTACTGCAAAAAAAAGCAGCGGGGTAATAATCCCTGTCTGTGAGCCGAGGAATTCAAAAAAATCCTTAATGGATAGTTTTATGCCTTCTGAGACATGTGCTTGTCCGGCTGTGTGCTTTAAGGTGACCCATCCCTGCATTGCATTCCAGATAATCACAGGGCTGAATACGGCAAGACTCAAAATAATTGCAATGTAAGGCTCTTTCCTTTTAAGCCAGAACCGATGCTCCTTTGAAAAAATGAAAAATAAAAATGCACAGGTATAAAAAAAAGCCATTGAGTATTTTGTCAGTAGACCAAGACCAACAGTTATACCAAATAAAAGCCACGTCTGGAGTTTTGAGTTCGGAGTTCCCCCCCCCTCCCTCCCCCCTCGAGGGGGAGGGTAGGGGGGGGGGGCTGACTCCTGAGTATTGACTGCTTTCCAGAACAAATATAACGTCAGCGTCCAGAAAAATATAAAAGGCGAGTCAATGGTCATCAGAATGCCGTAAGCTGCAAAAAGAGGAGTTATCTGGAGGAGCAGTCCTGCAGTTGCAGCAGTTTTTTCATCATCAGAAATATCTTTTGCGAGTTTATATGTAAGTACTGAGCTTAATGCAAGAAGTACCGGTGCCAAAAACCTTATTGCAAAGACCTTATCGCCCATCAGCCATGTTGAAAATGCTATGAGGTAGGCAATCATAGGACCTTTTGAGTAATAACTGAGGTCAAGCCTTCTGCTCCATTCCCAGCAATGCGCTTCATCCGGGCTCAGGTCAAGGGGGCCTGTGTTAATGTAAAAAAAACGCAGGAGTGTGAGCATAAGGGTCGTTAAGACAAAAATGGTCCTGAATTTTCTACCCTCATGCGAGGGTGATTTGTCATTGATATTTTCTTTTGCACGGTTATAAAAAACTGAGATTGTATAAAAGACTAAAATCCCTAACAGTGCGCCTAAAATCACATCAGACGGATAGTGAACTCCGACGTATATCCGCGAAAAAGCAATAATCCCTGCAATAGGATAAAACAGCATCCCCGTCCCCTTAAAAAAATATGAAAGCGCCGCCGCAAGCGCAAAGGCATTTGCTGAATGATTTGACGGAAATGAAAAAGATTCTGTACAGCCGACAAGAAGGTTCACTTCCTCAAGCGATTGGCACGGCCTTGGTCTTTCAAAAATGGTCTTTACTATACTTGCAATTCCGTCGCTCAGCCCGACGCTTATCAGACACAGACTCAGAATTAAAAATAACTTTTTTAATTCTATTTTCCGGGATATAAGAAAATAAAGGATATACGGGATAAAAAGCAGATACGGTTTACTTGTTATAAAGGGCATTATTAAATCAAAGAATGAATTTTTCAGTTGATGGTTTATCAGCAGGAATAAAGATGTGTCCATCTGATAATTTTAAATGGAGCGGGATTTAAAGTAAAGCCTGTCAGCTCCCGGATGTCAGCCGCTGCCGTTTTCTGATGCTGCGCAGTGCCGCTGCGGCAAGGGCTGAAGACAAAATGAAGCCGACCAGTGACGCATGAGGATGAATCACAAATATAACAAGCAGTGTCAGCAATGCCTTTGCAGCCGTTTTTAAGATTGCGCTGTTTTTTATGACTTCCGCTGCCGGCGGAGAGTATTTGTAGTATAGTGCGGTAAATTTTCTGCCCGGATAATTGGTCAAAAGATAGTTGTCACGGAACCTCCTTAACGCTGTGACATGAGGATGCATTGGACTTCCATAGACCGCTGTTGCAATAAAGCATCCCCCTCCGCCACCGCCTCCTCCTGAACTGTCCGATGAACTGCTCGCAGGGGCGGAGGATTCTGTGGTTGCGGACGCCTCCGGAGAAACGCTGGATGTATCGGCAGCGTTGAATGCCCTGACCCTGTAATTATAACAGGTCCCTGATGACAGCCCTGTATCGGAATATGAGGTGACATCAGACGCGGTTGTGGTTATAAGCGTGTATGATGAGCAGTTTGCACTGCATAGTTTGCGGTAAATATTATATCCGGTCTCCCCTGCTACATTTGTCCAGCTAATGCTTATCTCGCCGGAAGATACTGTTGTGGCTGAAATACTCCCAGGATTAGCGGTCCCCGATACTAAACCGCTTACAGCCTGGTATGCATTGAGCCTGCCTCCTGACAGCACTTTACATGAAAACTGAGGCAGGGTAGTTACATTGCTTAAAATTGCATTTTTTACCTCTGTATATGTATAAGTAGGATTTGCTGACCAGATTAAGCCTGCTGTGCCTGAAACTTGCGGTGCTGCCATAGAAGTGCCATTGGAATAATTATAGTCCGTGTCGCTGCATAATGAACTTGTATCATAAGGGCATTCTGACACTTTTGGGACAGTTGAGTAGATATTAACTCCCGGTGCGCCCAAATCAACGCTTGCTGCCCCGTAATTGGAAAAGGATGCAAGCCTGTCATTCTGATTGGTTGCAGTGACCGAAATTATATTAGCAAGGGTATAGCTTGCAGGATAAAACGGTGTTGCGTCATCATCATCACCGATATTATCGCTTCCGCCGTTGCCTGCTGCAGCAACAACGAGTATGCCGCTGGTCCTTGCACTGTCAATTGCATTAAACACGGTCAGGTCTGCACTGTCCATCCCTAAGCTTAAATTTATTATGTTTGCGCCTTTGTTTATTGCATAAGTTATGGCAGACGCAAGGTCTGCGGTTGTACCGGAACAGTCAGTGCCGCCGAGGGCTTTCAATGCCATAATCTTTGCTGTCCACATAACGCCGGCAACCCCTGTGGCATTGTTTCCAACCGCGGCTATTGTCCCAGCAACGTGTGTTCCATGTCCGCAGTCATCAGAGGGGTCATTGTCATCATTAACAAAATCCCAGCCGTTTACATCATCCGCATAACCATTACTATCATCATCAGTGCTGTTGCCTGCTGTCTCACCGGTATTTGACCAGATATTTGCTGAAAGGTCTGTATGGGTTAGTTTAATGCCTGTGTCTATTACTGCAATAATGACTGAAGCAGAGCCTGTTGTAAAATCCCATGCAGCAGGGGCATCTATGTCAGCATCAGACGTGCCTGATGTTCCGTTGACTGTCTGCCCCGTGTTGTTGAGTCCCCATAATAAATTGTAGTTTGTATCATCTGGTGTCAGGCATGTCCTGTAAATATAGTTTGGCTGTGCATATACCACATTTGCGTCTTTCATGTATTCTTTAATTGCATCAGTAACTGTAATATTGCGTGGAAGTCTTACGTGGTATACTTCTGATGGCCTGTCTATTTTTCTTGTCAGTGCTGCCTGGACTTTACTGTTAGCGTCATTTGCTTCTCTCTGTGAGATGCCCTTTTTAAACTTTATAATGACCTCGTCCTGCACATAGTCTGCTGCCTTTAGAGCAGAAGGTGTTAAACCAAAACTGGGCAATAAAAAAAATGTTAATACAAAGATTTTTTTATTTTTCATTTTTCAATAGCTGAAAATAACACAAGGAAAAATTAGTGTCAAAAGATTTTTTTATTTTGCTTGTTTTCTGATATGTTACTCAAAAACGTTTTGAGTGTAAATTTTTTAACGCCACTGTAATTATCTCTGACATTGACATTTTTATTTTGCTTATGGGACAATTTATAAAATAAAAAAAATTTTAAAAGGATAAATATCATGGAGCGAAGGGTCTATGAGAGAGTACCTGTACCGTCAAGAGTGCAAGTAAAATTTCTTTTAGGCAACATGATTTATCCGGGTGTTATAACCAATATTTCTGAAAACGGCATGTTTATCGGCACAAAGCTTTCTTTCCCCGTTGGAACAGAAATTGATATAGCCCTTGTCCTTCCGTCTGAAGATGTCCTGAAGCTTCCAGTCAAGGTAAGAAGAATGATGAAGACAGAGGCTTTTTATGAATATGAATATAACAACCACAATGGTCTTGGAGTTGAAGTTTTAAGCGTACCATTAAATTACCTAAGGTTCGTAAACGATCTCAAGGCAACGTATTACTGTTAAGCTTTCCCGTATTAATATACCGCCACGCCTATTCTTTAATAATAAGCTTCCTCACATCCCCGGCGCGCAGGGTGACTTTATTGCTGTCAAGGTATTCAAGGAAGGGAAGGGCGTATTTTCTTGTGGTGCCGAGGATGTCGCGGAATTCTGCAACTGTCATTTCCTGTTTTGACTTAAAGAATTTTTTAAGACTCTGTATCATTTTTGCGTAAACAGACGACGGAAGGTAAAGCGAGTCATTTATCCGTATAAGACTCCCTTCTGATGCCATGAGTTTAAGCAGTTCAGTAAGCTCTTTTGAATTCATCCCCCCTGACAGCCGTGATGCAAGCTCATCTTTTGCAGGCGGCTGGAAGGCAGATTGCCCAAGGATTTTTAGAATTTTATCTTTCAGAAGTTTCTTGTCGTCACTCAATGAGATGTTAAATGTCTTTAACCTTGCGATTTCTTTTTCAATTGCAATACCTTTTATTAAACTCAGGAGTTCATAAAATAGTTTCTGGTCAAGTCCCTTAAAAACAGCCCTTAAATCTTCTTTGGGCATGCCGGGCTTCAGGGGGTTTGCCCTGTGAAAACTATTCAGGGCTGTGATGACCCCGCCTGAGAAGCCCTCAAAGGCATTTTTATGCAGCAGCCTTCCATGAGATGACTCACCTTCGGCAAGCCGTATTATCTCACCATTTTTAATGAGGGAGTTAACTGCATTATCTATTTCAGGAAGCTCTGCCTTAATCCAGCCGTGAAGGTTTAAAGTGCTTGTGCCATTAATCTTACACTGAAGAATCTTTACCGAGAGTTTTTCTTCAAGACTGCCGTGACTAAATGTCCTGAGGTCTTCTGTGCCTTCTTTTCTTTTTCTTGATCTGGGGGAGGGGTCAAGGATTTCTCCGCCTCCAACTGTCATAAGAGGGGAAAGCCGCCTGATGATGTATCTGTCTCCGGACATAACTACAGCAGGGCTTTGAAGCCTGAATTGACAGAATGTCTTATCTCCTGCTTCAAGCTCTTCTTTGTCATAGATAATAATCCTTGCTGTCAGTTCTGATGTGCCTGTATGAAGATGCACAAGGCTTCTGCTTTTAATGTGGAAATCAATGTCTTTTAATATTTCAATCTGTGCGTCAACGACTGATGTCGGCTTCATCCTGTCAGGGATAGTAAGGACATCGCCCCTCTGAATCTCTTCTTTTGCAACGCCCTGCAGGTTCACCGCAACTCTTTGTCCTGCATACGCCGCATTTAATGATTCCCCGTGGCTTTGAAGCCCTTTTATTTTTGTCGTCATGCCCTTTGGAAGTATCTCTATGTCCTCACCTGCCGAGATGCTTCCCGATATTGCTGTGCCGGTTACAACGGTCCCAAAACCTTTAAGCGTAAACACCCTGTCTATCGGAAGCCTGAAGAGCCCGTTTACAGGCTTTGCTTCAACATCTCCGGAGGCTTCTCTTATTTTTTCTTTCAGGGCATCTATGTTTTCGCCTGTCCTTGAGGAAACTGCAATTATCTCAGCACCCTCAAGGAATGTCCCCTTTGCAAAATTTCTGACATCATCCGTGATGAGATTAAGCCAGTCTTTTTCAACAAGGTCTGACTTGGTAATCGCAATCAGACCCTTTTTTACATTCAACAGGTTGCAGATACTGAGATGTTCCCTGCTCTGGGGCATGATGCCTTCGTTAGCGGCAATAACCATGAGCACTATATCAATACCGCCTGCACCGGCAAGCATGTTTTTAATGAGTTTCTCATGTCCAGGGACATCCACTATGCCTACTTTAAGCCCGTCAGGATATGCGAGGGCGGCAAAGCCGAGGTCAATGGTAATGCCGCGCTCTTTTTCCTCCTTAAGCCTGTCAGGGTCAATGCCTGTGAGGGCTTTAACGAGAGAGCTTTTGCCGTGGTCAATGTGTCCTGCTGTGCCTAAGATTACATATTGCATTAATATTTAATTGACTATTCTTATCCCTGAATAATAGCAGCAGCACTCGCTGTCCATATCATTGATAAATGACCTTTCATTACCGTCTTCAAATATTATTCTGACGATGCATAAACCGCCTGAAAGGCTGGAGTGTTTCTCCTCAATTACTTCTCCGACACCCCATACAGAGTATCTCATGTGCGTTACCCTGTCGCCGAGCTTGAGATAAAGCCTCCTCAGCATGCTTATATTATAACCCTAAAATCAATTTTTACAAAATAATTTCAAAAAAAAGACTGATTTGATTTTGAGGGCTGATAACGATTATACTTTTATATCAGGACATGCTCTCAATCGTTATCCCTACATATAATGCCGAACGCTTTATGACAAACCTTCTTGACTCTATTTTTAAGTCGGAGTTTAAGGATTTTGAGGTGGTAATAGTGGATGACTGCTCAACGGATAATACGGTAAAGGCTGCGCAAAAATACCCTGTACGGGTTATTGAGCAGGAAAAAAATGAGGGCCCTGCAAAGGCAAGGAATATAGGGGTTGAAGCCGCAAAGGGCGACATAATATTTTTTCTTGATTCGGATGTGATAGTTCTTGACGGGAGCATTAAGGAGATACACGATTACTTCCTCATGAATCCCTCAGCAAAATGCGTTATCGGGGTGTGCGCCACAGAGCCGCTGAACAAGGGGTTTGTGCCAAGATACATGGCGATATTTGAATATATACACCTGATAGGTACAAAAGACAGCAAGGTAAGCGTCTTTGCCCCTCGGTGCGGTGCGATAAAAAAGGATTTTTTCAGGGAATTGGGCGGTTACAGCGAATCCTACAAAGGCGCTGATGTTGAGGACTTTGAGCTTGCGAGGAGGATTAATAAAAACGACTGCATCTTTTTAGACGAGAAGATACGCGTTAAACATCAGTTTGCAAACTTCAGGCAGGCAGTAAGAAACTATTTCAAGCGCGTAGTAATGTGGATGCATTTATTTTTCAGGGAAAAGCAGCTTGACAACGCCGGTCCCTCAAAGCCCGGCAACGGCATAGCCGCACTCTGTGCATTTTTCAGCCTCCTGTCCCTGTTCTTTATGCCTTTTATTGCTCCGGCAAAATATGTTTTTATATTTCTCCTGACAATCTTTTTGCTTGCCAATATGCACTGGTGGAATTTTATGCGCAGGGAGGCAGGATTAATGTTTGCGCTCAGGGCGCTTTTTCTAAACTACATACTCGGGATAGATATTGTAATTGCAGCAATTTATGCGGTTCTTATTTATCCTTTTACTAAAAGGCAGACAGCAGGGGGTTAAGACCCTTTAAAATTATGAAAAAAAATCTGGTCGTATTAGCTTATGCAAATGCCAGTCCTTTCCCTTATCATGCGTGGACGCCCCTTGCAATCTTATCGCTCGGCGCATATCTTGAACAGCACGGGATTGAAATTGAATATTTTGACGAGCGTATCCATAAGAAAGAACGCTTCAGGGAATTAGTAAGCAGAGGCCCCCTGCTTGTAGGCCTTTCTACGATGACATGCTTTCAGATAAAAAACACCCTGAACCTTGCTAAACTTGCCCGCAAGCTTAACCCCGAAGTTCCGCTTGTATGGGGCGGAACGCATCCGTCAATGTGTCCGGAGCAGACACTGGAATCACCGCTTGTTGATTTTGTGGTCAAGGGAGAGGGCGAGCAGACACTTCTTGAGCTTGTCCGCGGCATGCAGGAAGGGAAAACCGATTTCGGCGGTATTGACGGCCTTGGCTGGAAAGACAGCGGCAAAACCGTCATGAACAATGACAGGAATTTTTTAGACATAAACAATCTGCCCTTCCCGTATGACGGCAAAGGGAGGGGAATCCTGCAGGCGTATATCAGCATGTCAAGCGATACGCTGGAGAACATCGGATATGAATCATCGCGGGGATGCCCTCACAAGTGCGGATTCTGCTATAACGTATATTTTCACAAGAACGTCTGCAGGGTAAAAACCCTTGAGAAAATCCGGGGCGAGCTTATTAAACTTAAGGAACTGGGCGTCAACAAGATGACATTTTATGACGATACATTCATGGCAGGAAGAAAGGATGTAATATCCAATATCTGTGACCTGCTTAAGGAACTGGGCTTTCAGTGGATAGCAAACGTGAGGATAAACCTCTTCACGCCCGAACTGCTTAAGAAATTCAAGGACAGCGGATGCGTGTACCTGTTTTTCGGCATAGAGTCCCCTGATGATGAAATCCTTAAATACATAAGAAAGGGACTGAACAGGAAAATGATTGATGAAGGCATGAAGGTCGTCTCACAGGGCAATATCAAGACACTGTATTCACTGATTATAGGGCTTCCAAATGAAACAGACGAGCAGTTGAAGCGGACGCTTGACTTTGCCGATGAGATCCGCAGGATACACCCCGGCGCTGAGGTGCCCATCCAGCCTTATGTACCCCTGCCCGGCACATCATTATTTAAGGAGGCGATTAAGGCAGGCTTTAAAACTCCGACGCACCTTGAGGGATGGAAAAACTATACAAATGATGAAATCAAACACCCGTGGATAAAAAACAAGCGGCTCCTGAACGCTATCTACATCAACACATTCCTTGCGTTCCGTTATGAAAGATTCTTGAAAAGTTTCTGGAGCGGCATGATATTCGGTCCTTTAAACAAACTGTCTTTATGGAGATGGAAACACAGGAACTATAAATTCTTTTTTGAACTTTATCTCTATCTGTTTTATAAACGCATGGGG
>JACROO010000006.1 GCA_016214355.1 Nitrospirota bacterium
ATACTGCTCTGGGTCGCTTCATTTTTCTGTTTCTTATCAGAATACCTTCATCCCGGAGAAGGAATGCTTACTCTCGGCTTTGCGATTATAGGCGTTATTGTAATTAATGCGATTTTTACCTTTATTCAGGAATACAGGGCGGAAAAGGCACTTGAGGCATTAAGGAAGATGCTTCCTTCTTATGCCAGGGTCTTAAGAGATGGAAAAGAAAGGGAACTGCCTGCGGCGGAGATAGTGCCCGGAGACATTATATTTCTGTCTGAAGGAGATAAGGTTACTGCGGATGCACGGCTGATTGATACCGCAGGCTTAATGGTAAATAATGCCCCGCTTACAGGAGAATCCGAACCAATGCCCAGAAATGCAGGCATGTTTGAGGGCGAGTTAATAGAGAGTCCGAATATTGCATTTGCCGGCACAACGGTATTAAACGGTTCAGGCAGGGGTGTTGTCTTTGCCACAGGGATGAGCACTGAATTTGGACGTATCGCACACCTGACTGGTGCGGTAGAATCAGGATTAAGCCCACTTCAGAAAGAGATAATAAAAGTGACAAGGATTGTTGCTGCAATCGCTACATTGATGGGTGTTCTTTTTTTTGCATTAGGGCATGTCATCGGAAGGTCTTTCTGGGAAAATTTTATATTTGCAATAGGGATAATAGTTGCCAATGTCCCTGAGGGGCTTCTTCCGACTGTCACGTTGTCTCTTGCAATGGGCAGTCAGAGGATGGCAAAGAGAAAGGCACTTATAAAGACGCTTACATCTGTTGAGACATTAGGCTCAGTGTCGGTTATATGTACGGATAAGACAGGGACGCTTACGCAGAACAAAATGGCAGTAAGGAAGATATGGACAGTTGACAGTCAACAGTTGACGGTTGACAGTCTAATGAGAATTGCATATCTCTGCAATAATGCAAAATTTATTAACGGGCAGTATAAAGGCGACCCTACGGAGATAGCACTTCTTCAGGCAGGGAGGGTGAAAAATGTATTTTCGGAGCAAATAAAGACAGAACGTGTTTTTGAAATACCCTTTGATTCTGAGAGAAAAAGAATGACGACCGTAAATATAATTCCCCCTGATATGCCCCCCTCTACGAGCCATGGCTTTGCTAAAGGGGGGACTGGGGGGATTTTTGCTTTTACAAAAGGTGCGGTAGAGGGGCTGATTCCTCTATGTTCACATATATTGATAGATGGACAAGTTATGCCGTTGGACGACTCCCTGAGAAAAAAGGTGACGGATGCCTATAACTCAATGGCAGGCATGGGCTTGAGGGTTTTGGCGTTTGCATATAAAGAGATGACAAAGGATGAAGCAAGAAGGATGAAGGATGAAATTGAAAGTAATATGGTCTTTGCAGGACTCATCGGGCTTGAGGACCCGCCGAGAACAGAGGTTCCTGATGCACTAATAAAATGCAGGGATGCCGGTATTAAGGTAATCATGATTACCGGTGACAGCAGCCGCACAGCAGAGGCAATTGCGCGGGAGATAGGGCTTGTCAAGGGGAATCCTGTGGTAATTGAGGGACAGGATTTTTTAAAAATGACTGACAGGGAACTCCGCACTGCACTCAGGGAAGATGAGATTATTTTTTCACGAATGACTCCTAAACATAAAATGAGGGTTGTGTCCATTCTCAAAGGTGAGGGCGAACGCGTGGCTGTTACGGGTGACGGTGTGAACGATGCGCCTGCCCTGAAAAAGGCGGATATAGGCATAGCCATGGGAATCACGGGCACTGATGTGGCAAAAGAGGCAGCAGACATGATTCTGCTTGATGATAATTTTGCCACTATTGTCAATGCCATTGAAGAAGGAAGGGCGGTGTATGAAAATATAAGAAAATTTGTAAGCTATATTTTTTCCTCAAACATCCCTGAGATTGTCCCCTATCTTGCTTATGTGCTTTTTAAAATTCCGCTTCCGCTTACGATAATCCAGATTTTAGCAGTGGACCTGGGGACTGATATGTTTCCTGCCCTTGCACTCGGTGCTGAAAGACCATCGCCTGAGATAATGAAGCAGCCTCCAAGAAACCCGAAGGAGCGGCTCTTGAATTTTTCAACTTTAAGCAGGGCGTATCTTTTTCTTGGACCGATTGAGGCGGTTGCAGGGCTTTTCGGCTTTTTCTATATCCTCAATTCGGGCGGATGGCAGTGGGGTCAGATGCTTCCGGCAGACAATATTTTATATATGCAGGCAACGACTGCATGCCTTACGGCAATAATAATCACGCAGGCTGCCAATGTATTTGCATGCCGCTCATTTAAGGAGTCTGTGTTCAGCCTCGGTTTTTTCTCTAACAGGTTAATATTTATTGGAATAGCCTTTGAGTTAATCCTGCAGTTGTTTATTGTCTATCATCCGTGGGGCAATGCCATATTCAGGACTTATCCTATAGGGGCAAAGATATGGTCAATTTTACTGATATTCAGTTTTGCCCTGTTTTTTGCAGAAGAAATAAGGAAATATATTGTGAGAAAGTACTTATAAGTGTTAGATTTTTATGTTAGATTTTTATTGACAAACGCAATTTGCCTTGTATATATTTATTAAGCATGTTTAAACCCCTCTGCTTTATAATTTTGTGTATTTTTATTTTGTCATCCGTTTCCTATGCGGTTGAGGCAAAATACGAACGCCACATAGCAAAGGGCATTGCATACATTGAGGCGAGAGATTACGTCAATGCCGCAGAAGAATTCAGGTCTGCACTTAAAGAAAAACCCAATGACCCTGTAGCAGTGCTTTATCTCGGCATAGCCTTCAGCCGTTCAGGCGATAAAGAGGCAGAGACAATACTCAAGAAGGCACTTGCATTAAACCCTCAGGAGCCGAGGACAAACCTTGAACTCGGCATCTATTATTTCAGCAAAGCCGTATACGATGAGGCAAAGGATTATTTTGAGAACACCATTGAAATTGCACCAAATACGGAATTTTCATCAAAGTCAGAGGAATATCTCAAGCGTATAAAAGAAAGAGCAGTTACAAAACCATGGTCAATAAACGTCTAGGTAGGCGGCCAGTATTATAAAAGAAAGGGCAGTTACAAAACCATGGTCAATAAACGTCTCGGTAGGCGGCCAGTATGACAGCAATGTGATTCTTAATCCTGATGACAGTGTTTTGCCGGAAAAAGTCTCCAACACAGTAGACTGGAAGACAATATTGTATTTCAAAGGCAAGTACAATCTTATAACAAAGGAAAAAGTAGAAGGCACGGTCGGGTACAGTTTTTATCAGAATTTACATACCAACCTTAATGATTATAACGTGAGCCAGCATTTATTAGAATTAAAGGGCTCATACGCCCTTTCACCTTTATTAAATTTCAAGGGGCTGTATTCCTATGAATACGTATTCGTGGGAGAAGAACGCTATAACTATGCGAGCAACGTATCTCCATCTTTAATCATCTCAGAGGGAAAGGGATTATCTACAGTGCTTGAATACAGGTTTAGACATACCCGTCTGCAGGATTCTGTGCTTTTTGAAAACAACTCGGACAGAACCGGTATAAACCATCTTATAGGTTTGACACAAAATATACCTGTAAGCGCGAATATATTAGGAAGGATAGGTTATTTCCACGATGAGGAGTCTACAAGACGTGACTACTGGAATTACAGGGGGAATAAGGGCAGTGCAGGGGTCAGATGCAGTCTTCCGGGGAATACACTTGTTGACCTTAGCACCGAATACTATGATAAAAATTATGAAGGCATCAACTCCTCTTCAGGAGAAGACAGGCACGACAAAGCCGTTACAGGCACAATATCAGCTACAAAACTGCTTTCTAAAGATTACAGCGTGACTGCAAGTTACCTGCATACAAGGAATGACTCAAATACTGCGGCGTATGATTACAAGCGTGGAATAACAAGCGTTTTTTTGAATGTGAGGTTTTAGATGAGAATTACCCCTCCCCCATCCCCCTCCCTCAAGGGTAAGGGGCAAGGGGGAGGGTGAAAGTGAGGTTGTAAAAGAAGATGAA
>JACROO010000007.1 GCA_016214355.1 Nitrospirota bacterium
AAGCGACAAAGCCCCTGAAGTGGTCAAGCCTGACAATATGAAAAAGTTTCAGATTATGCCCTATGCGATTTACCCACCATGAATAACGCCTTTCCCTAAGGACGTCCCAGTTATAAACCGGATGCCCCCATAACTGACCTGTAGGGCTGAAATAATCAGGCGGTACTCCGGCGACAAAAACAGGCATTTTTTGATTGTCAAGCTTGAATATATCAGGGTTTGACCATACGTCGGCGCTGTCATAATTCACATAAATAGGTACGTCGCCGATTATTTCTATGCCTTTGTCGCCGCAGTATTTTTTCAGCCTGTGCCACTGCCCGAAAAATATATGCTGGAGAAACTTCTCCCTGTTAATCTCTTCTGAAAGCCTCTGCGCCCATGACTTTAAGGCGTCCTCTCTTCTGTCCCTTAAGTCCTCAGGCCATCTGCCCCAATCAGCGCCGTTAAAATGCCTTTTTACAGTAATAAACAAGGCATAGTCATCAAGCCACCATGAGTTCTCGCTGCAGAATTTTATAAAATCATGATCCCCTGCCGTCTTCTTCCTGTTTTTCTCATAAGCCAGATTAAAAATCCTGTTTTTATATTCAGCGACTGCATGGTAATTAACCCTGTCTTCCGGAAACTGAAAACGAGCTTTAATATCAGGCGTTGCGAGAATGCCGTCTTCAACCATAAGTCCGGGGCTTATCAGGAGGGGATTTCCGGCAAATGCCGAAAAACTGCTGTAGGGTGAGTTGCCGTATACTCCGCATGTGGGATTTAAAGGCAGTATCTGCCAGAAGCCCTGTCCTGCTTCTGATAGAAAATCAACAAACCGGAAAGCGTCCGGGCCAAGGTCGCCTATGCCGTAACGCGAGGGCAAAGACGTGATGTTAAGAAGTATTCCGCTCCCTCTTTTTTTCATAAGTTCATTCCTTCCCGGCTGTCTAAATATGCTGTCATTACAGAATTATATATAAAAGGAGCTGCGAGTGCAAAAGCTTTTTAATAACTTACCAGTTGTGTGTTGCAGGGATAACATTGTAAAATGTCTAATAATAATTCTTAACTGTTAATTTTTAACTTTAGGACTATGGAACTTTTTGACCTGACTATCAGCGAAGCACAGGCTGCAATTGAAAAAGGCGAGATAACTCCCACAGGGTTGACCCGCGCTGTATTCAAAAGGATTGAGGCTGTTGAAGGAAGGATAAAGGCTTATGTGACCCTTAACGGAGAACATGCGTTGATGCAGGCAAAAGAGGCAGAACATCGCAGAGAAAAAGGCGACAGAACAATGCTTCTCGGTATCCCTGTTGCAGTAAAAGACAATATGTGCACCGAGGGAATAAGAACTACGTGCTCATCAAAGATACTTGAAAACTTTATCCCTCCATATGAAAGCACTGTTACCGGAAAACTCAAGGAGCAGGGTTATATCCTTACAGGCAAGACCAACCTTGATGAGTTTGCCATGGGTTCATCAACTGAGAATTCAGGTTTTTTTGTTACCCGTAATCCATGGGATGTGGAGCGCGTGCCCGGCGGTTCAAGCGGCGGCTCTGCCGCTGCCGTAGCAGCAGGCGAATGTATTGCAGCGCTTGGTTCTGACACAGGAGGCTCAATAAGGCAGCCAGCGGCATTATGCGGCGTTGTGGGGCTTAAGCCAACCTACGGGAGGGTCTCACGCTACGGGCTTATTGCCTTTGCCTCATCCCTTGACCAGATAGGTCCAATTACAAAGAATGTAAGAGATTCTGCAATCCTTATGAATGTTATTTCAGGCCATGATAAATATGACTCTACGTCAGCGCCGCTGCCTGTGCCTGATTTTACATCTGTGCTCGGGCAGGATATAAAAGGGATGAAGATAGGAATTCCCAGAGAATATTTCATAGAAGGCATGGATAAAGAGATTGAGGTGTGTGTAAAGAATGCAATTAAGACATTTGAATCTCTCGGTGCAATAACTCAGGAAATATCACTTCCGCATACAGGATATGCAGTTGCAGTTTATTATATCCTTGCAACCTCAGAGGCATCGTCCAACCTCGCCCGGTATGACGGAGTGAAATACGGTTACAGGGCAAAGGGGAAAGATTTAATGGATATGTATATGAAAACCCGTGCAGAAGGCTTTGGGGCAGAGGTAAAGAGAAGGATAATCCTCGGGACTTATGCCCTGTCATCAGGATATTACGAGGCGTATTACAAAAAGGCACAGCAGGTAAGGACATTAATAAAACAGGATTTTGAGCGGGCATTTGAAACGGTTGATGCGATAGTTACACCGACATCTCCAACGCCTGCATTTAAGGCAGGAGAAAAGACTGCAGACCCCTTGCAGATGTATCTATCTGACATTTTTACCATTTCTGTAAATCTTGCAGGCGTGCCGGGCATCTCAATACCGTGCGGTTTTACGTCCGACAACCTGCCTGTGGGGCTTCAGATAATCGGGAGACATTTTGACGAAGAGACGATATTAAAGATTGCTTACGCATACGAACAGGATACGGAATGGCATAAGAGGAAGCCGGTTTTATAAAGTATTTCATTGATTTAAACATTCATTGATTTAAACATTGCAAAATGCAAAATTAACATTTATCATTTCAAATTTGTTTTCAATCATTGTTAGATGCTAATTTTGCAATGATAATTTTGAAATTTATCGTTAGAAAGAGGGAGGCTTTATGGTTAAAATTGCACCTTCAATACTTTCTGCTGATTTCTCAAGGCTCGGCGAGGAGATAAAAGCCGCGGAAAAGGCAGGAGCTGATTTAATCCACGTTGACGTTATGGACGGGCACTTTGTGCCGAATATAACAATCGGTCCGCCTGTTGTTAAGGCACTGAGAAAAATTACCAGTCTTCCGCTTGATGTGCATCTCATGATAACAGAGCCTGACAGGTACATAGAGGATTTTGCAAAGGCAGGCGCTGACATCATAACAATTCATTCAGAGGCATCTACGCATCTTCACAGGAGCATCAATTATATAAAAGCCCAGAAGGCAAAGGCGGGCGTGTCGCTTAATCCCTCTACACCTCTTAATGTGCTTGATTTTGTGCTTCCGGAAGTTGATATGGTGCTTTTGATGTCTGTTAACCCCGGGTTCGGCGGTCAGGAATTCATACCGCAGACACTCGGCAAGATTAAAAAGCTCAGGGACATTATTAAAAAGAAAAAATACAGGATTGAAATTGAAGTGGACGGCGGGGTAAATATAAATAACGCGGCAGGTGTTATAAAGGCAGGCGCTGATATATTGGTGATGGGGAATGCTTTTTTTAATTCAAAGGACTACGCCGGGGTGGTGAAGGCAGTAAAGAAAAAGTGCAGATAACGGGCCCGTTGCAAAAGAAGCCTGAAAGGTTTTACGTTAGTCTTTTGCACCATGTTAT
>JACROO010000008.1 GCA_016214355.1 Nitrospirota bacterium
AAACAGAAGAAAAGGAGGAAGAGAAAGAAAAAAAATAATAAAAAGTGGAATATTCAAAAACCGTTGCAGAGATTGACCTCAATGCCCTTTCGCGCAACCTTAAGGCAGTCAGGAAAAAAACCAGAAACAAATCCTCTGTTTTAGCAGTTGTAAAGGCAGGGGCTTACGGGCATGGCTCAATAGAGGTATCAAGACACCTGCTGAAAAATGGTGCCGCTATGTTAGGGGTAGCCTTCACAGATGAGGCAATAGAGCTTAGAGAGGCAGGCATAACGGCTCCCATACTTGTCTTCTTTGACAGAGACAATATAAAGGCATGCCTGAGACATAGTTTTACACCGGTGGTATTTGACCTTAAGACTGCCGGCAAAATCTCCTCTGAGGCTTACAGGCAGAACAGGCAGATAGCGGTACATGTTAAAGTTGACACCGGGATGGGACGGCTCGGGTTTAAAATCAAAGATGCCTCCCGGTCAATTTTTAAAATAGCCCGGATGAAGAATATTGTGCTTGAAGGGCTTATGAGCCATTTTTCAGATGCAGAACTCAGAGACAGGGAGTTTGCCATGGTACAGTTAAAAGATTTTACCTCTCTTGCAGGGTCTTTGAAAAAGAAAAATATCAGATTTAAATTTCTTCATATATCAAACAGCGCTGCTATCTTAGGTTTCCCTCAGGCTCACCTTAACATGGTAAGGCCCGGTATAATGCTCTACGGTTATGGTCCAGTAAAAAACAGTCTAAGCCCGGTATTAAGTCTTAAAAGCAGAATTATTTTTATAAAGAATGTCCCTGCAGGAACCCCCGTAAGCTACGGAAGGACATTTATCACCAGAAGGAGAAGCACTATAGCAACAGTCCCTGTCGGGTACGCAGACGGATATAACAGGAGGCTCTCAAACTGCGGGGAGGTGTTGATAAATGGCAGGCGTGCGACTGTTGTCGGCAGGGTATGTATGGATACAATTATGATTGATGTTACGGAGGTGCCGGATGTAAAAGAAGGCAGTGAAGTGGTGTTAATAGGCAGCCAGGGCAGCGAAAGAATAACTGCACAGGACATTGCGCAGAAAACATTCAGTATCCCCTACGAGGTCCTGACATCTATAGGCAGGAGGGTAAGGAGGGTTTATAAAAACGACTCCTGATTGCCCAGTTTAAGATTTCTCCTCAGGACTATATTTGTACCGTTTTTAATTTTCTCAAATCGTATGTCATCTGTAAACCTTTTGATTAATTCCAAACCGGCCCCTTCTTTATAGGGCTCTTCAGAACTAAAAGAAATAAATTCTTTTTGCGGTGTCTGCACCGTGATGGTGAAAGCCTCATTCTCAGAATTGAATTTAAGATGGAAGTTTTCTCCGGGGATTGCATTATGACTGATTACATTTGTAAATAAATCAATCAATGCTGCCTGCAGTTGTCCGATGACATCCGGGGGTATATTGTAATTTTCACCAATCTGTTCAAGGATTTTCACAGCTATTAGTTCTGACACTGGGGCTGCAGGCATTGTAAGCTCAAAGGACGGTTTTTCTGACGGTTTTATACGCTGCAGTTTCTCATGGATTATCATATCTTCAATCTTGTTTAAGGGTTCTTTAAGGATTTCCCTGTAATAAAGACATATTATAACGTCAGTTAATATCCTGTCTTCTACTAATTTAAAAGCAGTAAAGTCTGTCTCTATGATACCTGCTGTCTGGAAAAAGCCTGCTATTTCGTAAAGCTCATCACGGCTGATAGCAAGTATGCCGGCAAGATTAGGGGATATGGCTGTGGGACCTTTTTCGTAAAGGTGGTAAAGAAATTCCAGCGATGCCTTTCGCAGGCTGAGCTGCGGCATACAGTTTTTAAGTATAGAGGACCAGTATGTATAAAATTTTCCTTTTGTTATTTCATGGAAATACACACGGCAGAGGTCATCCTTTGAAGGTGTTTTTACTTCCTGGCTTACTGCATGGACAAAATGCCTGATATTAAGTGGAATACCGTTAAATAAGTCAACAATGCCAAGCCATGGCTCTTTCTCAAATGGTATGTTATGGGCTTCGCACATAGAAGAGAGAATTTTCAGGGAAGCGTCTTTATCAAGCGGAGGGAGATTGATGATTTCAAGGGATTTGCCGAATGAGGTTTCCTGAAAAAGCATTTTCTGAATCTCAACATGCAAACCGGTAATAATATGCGGCGTATGCCGGGATTTTATCACTTCCTCAAACAACAGCCACAGGTTTTTATTGTCTTCTCTGCCAGATTTATATAATCCTTTTACCCGCTGAAAATTATCTATCATCACGACAACAGGCACACCTGTGCTGAGATAACTGCGGTGTGGTGCAGAGAGGGCTGATAAAATTATGTGTGCAGGATTTTTGTTTGTCTTTGCCTGCAAATAGCTGTTCAGTATATCAATCGCCCACGATGTATCTAATTTCTCTGTGAGGTGCAGGAGGTCCCCTATAGAAAGCCCTACTGCATTTATCAGTAAGGAATCTTTTTTGTCAAATGCAAGCCTTTGGCACACGAATCTTCCCATATAATCATCAGAAAAATCAGAAGCGGAAATCATGGCATTATTTACAGAATAATAGAAAGGCGCAATATTGTCCTGCTGCCACAGGAGGAGATTGAACAATTGTTTTAAAATCTCGGTTTTGCCGGCGCCTCTTTGTCCCGATAAAAATGCACTTACAGCAGAATCTGTCCTTGCATCCAGCGCAAGGCGGTAGAGAAATTGAAGCTGATTGCTTCTGCCTAAAAAATCTTTTTCTGAAAGGATGTTAAGGGGCATAAAACATTCCTATATGTATCCCAGCCTGTTTCTTCCGCCGTCCTTGGCAAGATAGAGTGCCTGGTCTACTTTCTCCATGAGTTCTGTTATTGATGCGGCGTCCTCAGGATAGGAGGCAAGCCCTATGCTGACGGTCAGCTTCTCGGGTAATAATTCAGCCTGCTGAAGTATCGGGGACGTTTCAATGTGTTCCCTTAACCTCTCAGCGATATTTATGGCATCGGCTTTAGGGGTCTGTGGAAGTATTATGACAAACTCGTCACCGCCGTACCTTGCCGCGATGTCTACCTGCCTCAATGCACCTGTTAATGTAGCGGCTAATATTTTAAGTATCTTGTCGCCTCCGATGTGGCCGAAAACAGTATTATATTTTTTGAAACCGTCTATATCAAGCATGAGGAAACTGAATGGCTGTTTGTATCTGTTAAAACGGGCAATCTCCTCTGTAAGCCTGTTGTTCATAAAACGGCGATTGAGGATTCCAGTTAAGGGGTCTGTTACGGATAACTTTTTAAGTTCTTCGGTCTGTTTATAAAAAAGATTTCTCTCAATGGCGATTGCAGCGTTAGCTGTAAAGGACTGCAGAAGCCTAAGGTCATTTTCATTAAATATCCCCCCCATTATTTTGTCAGATACATTCAGAACACCTGCTACCTTGTCTTCAATCCTCAGCGGAACGCTTACAAAAGATTTTGTTTTATAGCGTGGTTTGTTTTTCTGGTTTATCCTCGGATCATTCTCAACGTCTTCCACTAAAAGCGGTTCGCCGCTTTCAAGCACCCTTCCGGCAATCCCTTCACCTTTTTTGAGTTTTATCTTTTCTGCCGTTATGTCGTGCAGACCCTTTTTTGCTTCTACAAGAAGTTCTGCGGTATCATAGTTCATAAGCATTAAAGAGCCCTGTTCTGCTTTGAGAAGCTGTGTGGCTTTTTCTAATATTGTTTCAAGAAGATTATCCCATTTCAGAACAGGCGCAATTGACTTGCCGAGATCAAGGATGGAACCCAGTATTTCGTCCCTTTTCTTGTCTATTGCGCGGCGGAGGGAAGAATTTTCAAATGCTACTGCAATATAATCACAGAAGGCATGGATGATTTTGATATTTTCCTGAGGGAGCCTTCCGTCAAATACCCAGATTATACCCTCCAATGTCCCCGTAGTAAAAAAGGGGAAGAGGTAGAGAGCCTTTGTTTCTTCTAACTGTTCTGTAGTTAAAAATTTTTTTATTTCATCACTAACTTGTTCTTGTTCCAGACTCAACATATGAACTTTGGAACTGCTGAGCTTTTGTATAATAGGGCTTTCGGAGCCGAGGTTAAATTTTATAAGCGTGTCCCTGTAGGGGCCGGAACTGTATGCTGTTTTATATTCTGAGGTTTGCCTGTCAAAGACCATTATACCGGTGGAGACAGGACCTATAATGGATTCAAGAGTATCTATGATATAGCGATATGTTGATTCAGCGTTTTCTGACAGCTTTTTAAATGTGTCTGTATCAAGCACTGTTGTCAGCCGGCTGATTTTTTCTGTGAGTTTGTTTTTTTCCCGAGTATTATTTAACAGTTGGTTTATTGTTTTGTGCACGTACTGTGAGTGGAGTTTGAGGCGGTTTTTATGAATAAAACTCAGGGGTGCTGTGATTGGTATGTTTTGTATGTTCATATCGTGCGCAATCTTTAAGAATGCTGCGAAGTCCTCGTAAGAGGAGTGGCCTCCTCTGCCCACAATGGCGGCTTTTTCGCCCATATACTCTACCGGAACTGAAAAATTAATTATCTTTAAGTAACATTTATAAATCAGAGGTTCATTCAGTTTTAGTGACTCCAGTATTAGTTTATTGCAGAATGCAGTACACTCTGTGCTGCCGTGAATGTTAGACTTCATAGAGTTGCATATGGGGTTTTCTTTTGTGATGAATAAAGGGGTGACACTCTCATCGTAGACAATAATATTAAGGTCTGTAATCTTTGAGAGGATTTGGAAATATTCTTTCCACTCTTCAGAGGAAAAAAGATTATTAAGTGCTGGAGTTTCTGCCATAAACCTCTTTTCCTTTTTCCTGAGGGATAGAAAGGGCAAAGCCGTTTGTCATTAATCTTAACATAAGAATGTCTTGTGTGTCAAATTTTATGTCATCATTATTAATAACCCTATTATAAAATTACTTTATTCCCCCTTCGCTCCGCTCAGGGGGAATGCGGCGCTGAGCGATGTGCCTGTCTCCCTCGCTCCGCTTCGGGAGAACCAGGCACAGGAGACGAATGCCCCTTCGGGGCATCGCTCAGCGCCGCATTAGATTATTTGCAAAAGGTGTGCAAGTATACCAAATTCAGGAGGGCTTTACAATCATTTTTTCTCTGATTTATGAATTCCACTTTACACATCTATGATGGTTAATTATAATTGTAGTTATGATTCCGGCAAATGAGATAATCTTCCGCCTCCTTTTAGGGACAATTATAGGCGGCGTTATTGGTTTTGAAAGGGAAGTGCACGGCAGGGCAGCAGGCTTCAGGACCCAGTTGATTGTCTGTGTTGCCTCGGTTCTTATAATGATTGTTTCTGAAAATTATTATTTTCATCTTCAATATCTTGACCCGACACTCAGAATTGACCCTGCAAGGATAGCTGCCGGCGCCTTAATAGGCATTGGTTTCCTTGGAGCCGGAGTTATTATTAAAAGCGGCCTGTCAGTAAGGGGGCTGACAACTGCAGCCTCTATATGGATTGTCTCTGCTATCGGACTTGCCATTGGTGCCGGGCTTTACCTTGAAGGAATCTTTACATCTGCAATTACAATTGTTGCCCTTGTAATCCTCAGACGGCTGGAAAGAAAAATCAGGATACTTCGTTTTAAGACCATTACTGTTTCAACACATATAACCGAGAATATAGAACAGACAATAATCGCAATACTTTCAGAATTCAGGGTACACATCCATTCTGTTGATTATGAAAAGGACAAGATAAAAGGCGAGTTTATATATAATTTTAGTGTCTCAACAAGAGACAAAGATGCTATAAAAGACATATTCTTAAGAATCGGTGCGCTGGGGTTTGTAAAAACAGTAAGGATTAGCGGCTGAATTTAAAGTAATGGAGGACTATGATGGACAAAGTAAAGGCTACTGACAGGAAAAGATTACTGGAGGCAAAGACACTTCAGGAACTGAAGGAGACAGCTAAAAAGACAGGATTATCTATTAAAAAGGGCTGGAAAAAGGCTGATATAGTAAAAGCCCTTGCAAAAATGAAATCTGAGGTCAAAAAGAAAACAAAGGTTACTGCAAAACCCGTGAAAGCCGCTGCAAAAAAACCTGCAAAAAAGAAGACAACTGCGAAGAAGAAACCCTCCCCTAAAATAATTACAAAAAAACCAGGGAAAGCAGGAACAGTAAAGGCGAAAAAAGAGGTTGCAAAAAAGGCCACTAAAAAGCTGACTAAAAAAATCAAAGAAAAAGCTTCTGTTGTAGTGCCTGTTATCACACAGACTATAAGTCCTATTACCCCTCCGCTGGTAAATATCCCCGTACTGGTTCGAAGTCCGGAAGGCAGAATGGTGCATGAAGAAGACAGAATTGTATTGCTCGCAAGGGACCCTAACTGGATTTTTGCTTATTGGGAGCTTTGTGATAAGACGCTTAAGACCTTTCAGAAGCGGCTTCCGGATTCACATCTGACAGTAAGAGTCTATGATGTAACCGGCTGCGGCATTGAGAGTCCTAACAGGTTCTTTGATATAAATATTCCCGGGATGTCCGGCAGTTGGCATATAAAAGTCAAACAGCCTGACAGAGAGTTTTTAGTTGAGATAGGACTGCTTTCACTTGCAGGTAATTTTCTTACAATTGCAAGGTCTAACAGGGTGTTAACACCGCGGGACGGGGTAGAATTGACAGGGCTTGAGGACTGGAGGACCGAAGAGCTTTACAGGACAGCCTATAAGATTGACCTTGAGAAATTAAGGATTTCATCGTAAGTGTAATATATGCTAACCGGCTATCTCTGTCTTGTGCTCCATGCGCACCTGCCTTATATAAGACATCCAGAATATGAGTATTTCCTTGAAGAACACTGGTTTTACGAGGCTGTAACAGAGACCTACATACCGCTCATTGAAACAATGGAAAATCTGCTTAAAGACAATATTGATTTCAGGCTTACCGTCTCTTTAAGCCCGACCCTGCTTGAAATGCTTAATGACAACCTTTTACAGTGCAGATATCAGCGTTATCTGACAAGAAAGATTGAACTTGCCGATAAAGAGATAATGCGGCTGAGGAGTGACCCTGAATTTCTGCCGGTTGCCAGGATGTATAAAAAGAAATTTGAAAAAATCAGGTCCCTTTACGATACAAGGTATAAAAAGGATATTGCCGGAGTTTTTAAGCGTATTCAGGAGAGCGGCAAGGTAGAGATAATAACTACTGCTGCGACACATGGCTTTCTGCCAAATCTTTCAGTAAATCCCGAATCGGTAAAGGCACAGGTGCATGCAGCGGCAGATTGTTACAGGAGGAATTTTGGGAGGTCTCCTCATGGCATGTGGATTCCTGAGTGCGGGTATTATCATGGGCTTGATGATATCCTAAAAGAGGCAGGCATAACATATTTTTTCCTTGATACTCACGGCTTAATCTTTGGGAGGCCTGCCCCAAAATACGGCACTTATTTACCTGCCCGCTGCCCGTCAGGTGTTGTTGCCTTTGGGAGGGATGCCGATTCTGCAAAAGAGGTCTGGAGCTCGGTAGAAGGCTACCCCGGAGATTATAATTACAGGGAATATTACAGGGATATAGGGTTTGATCTTCCTCTGGAATACGTAAAACCTTATATTCATCCGGATGGCATACGGATTAATACAGGGATGAAATATTACCGTATAACAGGAAAAACACATGATAAAAAACCCTACAAAAAGAAAATGGCGATAGAGAAGGCTAAGGAGCATGCAGATAAATTTATATCTAACAGGGCAAGGCAGATTAAATATATTGCAGGACTTTTTGATATTAGACCTGTTATTACAGCGACATATGATGCGGAACTCTTTGGGCACTGGTGGTTTGAGGGGACTTACTGGCTGGATTTTCTGATAAGAAAAATCGCCTCTGATTCAAAAACAATCAAACTAATTACGCCGTCGGAGTATCTTAATTTAAATACAGCGCTTCAGACTGTAATGCCTACACAGTCAAGCTGGGGGTGGAAGGGTTATTCTGAGGTATGGTTAAATGATTCCAATGAATGGATATACCCGCATCTGCATAAGGCAGCGGGAAGGATGGCAGAACTTGCACGGGAATATCCCTGTGCCAGTGGGATTTTGTTGAGGGCATTAAATCAGGCTGCACGGGAGCTTCTTCTTGCCCAGTCAAGTGACTGGGCCTTTATAATGAAGATGAAGACTGCTGTTGATTATGCCAAAAAGAGAAACAAAGAGCACTTAGAAAGGTTTGATGTGCTTTACAATTCAATAAAAAATGGCTTGATAGATGAAGGCTGGTTAAGCAGTATAGAGAGAAAAGACAATATCTTTAAAGAAATTGATTATAAAATCTACAGGATGTAGCGCAGATTAGGAATTCAGCAGTTTTTCAAAAGGATAAGCCTTTAAAAATACCAGAAAACTGTCAAGGGGATGTGAAAAGCTTTTTGCCTTGCGCCGCAATAACGAGAAATCCCTTAAGAATTTGTCTTCTTTAAAAGTAGCTGTCTTTAAAACCCCGTACCTTACCTCTTTCTTTGCCGCCCATTTTGAAACAATAGATATTCCCAAACCGTTTTCAACAGCAGATTTTATAGACTCTGTGCTCCCAAAGGTAAGAGTTGTTTTTATATTCTGCGGGGGAAGCCCGTATTTTGCCAGATATTTCTCTATTACCTGTCTTGTCCCTGAACCCTCTTCTCTTAAGATAAATGGTTCTGTTTGAAGTTCTGAAATAGAAATGCTTGTCCTCTTTGTCCATGGGTGTAAAGGTGACATAATAAGAACCATTTCGTCAGAAACAACCTTTTCAATAAGCAGTTTCTGTTTACTGACATCTCCTTCAACAAAACCCACATCAATACTTGCTGAATTCAAGTATTCAACAATAGTCTTTGTGTTGCTAATGAAGAGATGGATATTAACCTTTGGGAATTTCCTTTTGAAGTCAGATATAACACTTGGCATGAGATAATTACCAATTGTAGAGCTTGCACCCAAGGTTACAACTCCTTTTACAAGTCCTGTAATCTTGCCTATTTCTTTTTCAGCATCAGAGTAAAGCAGATTAATCTCTTTCGCGTATTTATAAAGCAGTTCTCCAGCATTGGTAAGTGTGATAATACAGCCCGAACGGTTAAAAAACTTGGTCCCGTAGAGTTCTTCAAGTGCCTGAATCTGAAGGCTGACAGCAGGCTGGGTCAGGCGTATTATCTCTGATGCCTTTGAGAAACTCTTTGTTATGGTTTATCTCATATGCGCCAAATTCTCTTAAAATATCCTGCACTTCAGACCATAGGTGTTTCAGGTTATTATTTTTGACCTTGTAAATGCCGGTTATCTGTTTTACCAGAAGTTCTGAGTCAAGAAAGACCTTTATTTTTTTAAAACCCAGGGCGCTGGCTTCTTTAAGCCCCCTGATAAGTGCCCGGTATTCTGCGGTGTTGTTAGTTGCTGTACCTATATACTCGGATATTCTGCGAACCGTGAACTGCCCGCCCCGTCCCGAAGCGTCGGGACGAGGCCGGGGTGAACTTTGAACTGGTTTATGGCGAATTATTACACCGATTCCGGAATTGCCGGGGTTTCCGCTGGAGGCACCATCGCAATAGATTTCAGCATCAAAATTATCAGGAAAATCAGGCTGGAAGTTATTATTAAACAATTGGCATTGTTTATCGGACATACACTAATAAGGAGTACCTTTTTTTTATTGCCCTTGTATTAATTTAGTGTTTCGCAATATAACATCCTGCGGCAGTAACAGCATGTGAAGATGTCAAGATTATTTTTTATGTCATTATAGAGTTGAGGCGGTATATTGGTATGACATCCTAAACATACCTCGTCTTTTGTCGGGACTACTGCTAATCCTCCCTTAGTCTGAATAAGGTCCATGTATTTTTCATAGACTTCACTTTCTATCCCGCCGATAATATCTCTCCTTTTTGCCTTAAATACTTCCATATCTGAATGCAGTGATTTTTTCTCTTCTTCCAGCATTTTCTCTTCCTTGGCGAAATTCTCTTCCGCTGCCTTGACATTTGATTCTTCTTTTTTCAGTTCCTTTACAGAGGCATCAAGAGATTCCATAATGGCGAGGAGCTCGTCTTCAATCTGGTACTTATTTTTCTCAATAGCTTCAATTTCTTTAAGGTGTGCCTCATATTCTTTGTTGGTTTTAATTTCCTTTGTGCGTTCCTTTAATTTCTTAATTTTTGCTTCCATTTCTTCAAGTTCATATTCCTTGGATTTTTTTTGTTTATTCAGTTCATCATATTTAGTTTTAATCTTCTCTATGGAAGTTTTTGCTTCTTTAAGGGCTGTCTTGGTTTTTTTCAGCTTTTCCGGAAGTGACTCTATCTTATTGGCGATGGAAAGGATGGATGAATCTATTTCCTGAAGTTTTATTAAAAGTTTTAGTTGTTCATTCAATTTTATCTCCTGTTGACTTCTTGACTTTCTGACTCTACGACTTTTTATGGGCCCACCAGGACTCGAACCTGGGACCAACCGGTTATGAGCCGGTAGCTCTACCAACTGAGCTATGGGCCCTAAAAGACCGTAATCTGTGATGCGTAATGAGTGACGAGTTAAATAAATACACATAACGCATCACGCGTTACTCATCACAATTTATTTTTATTGGTATTTATTTTAGGTTAAAGCGTGAGAAAAGTAAACCCTGTTAGAAAGCAAGGTGCGTTGATATTCTGTCTACGCACTTCACTATATTTTTTGCCCCGTCTAAATGGTAGCACTTTCATAAGGTGCTCCATAAAAGGCGGGGCATTTTTTCTAACAGGGTAAACCTGACCATGGAACTTTCATAAAAAGGTTGCCTTATTAAAGACAAAATTATATAATAGACAACCAAAAAATCAGTACAAAAAATCAGTAAAATATGAAACTAAAAGATAAAACTGCGTTTATTACAGGTGCTGCACAGGGAATCGGGCGGGCAATCGCTGTCGGTATGGCGAAAGAAGGTGCGCATGTCGGCATAGCCGATATAAATGTTGAAAAGGCAGAGGCTGCCGCAGAAGAGATCAGGGCATTTGGGGTAAAAAGCATTGCGATTAAGCTTGATGTGTCAAAATCTGAAGATATTGCATCTGCATTCAATAAGTTTGTTCAGGAATTCGGGAAGTTTGATATTCTTGTAAATAATGCTGGAATTACAAAAGATGCGTTTCTGATTAGAATGAAAGACGAGGACTGGGATATGGTTTTAAATATAAATCTGAAAGGGGCTTTTGTTTGCAGTAAAGAGGCAATAAAAATAATGGCAAAACAGCAATACGGGAAGATTATAAATATATCATCGGTAGTTGCCTTTATCGGAAATGCAGGACAGGCTAATTACAGCGCCTCAAAGGCGGGGATTGTGGGACTTACAAAGACTATAGCAAAGGAGTATGCAGGACGGGGCATAAGGGCGAATGCCGTTGCACCGGGATTTATCCAGACAGCCATGACAGAGGTCCTGTCCGAAAAGGTCAAAGAGGAGATGGGGAAGATGATTCCCCTCGGCTGTTTCGGGTTGCCTGAAGATGTGGCTAATGCAGTTGTATTCCTTGCATCAAAAGAAGCGGATTATATTACAGGACAGGTAATTCATGTGAACGGAGGGATGTATATGTAAACAATTGAAAATTGTCAATTGAAAATTGAAAAATGAAAAATGGAGGTGCGGTATGTCAGTTGAAGAAAAGGTAAAAGAAATAATATCAAAACAGCTCGGTGTTGATATAGAGAAAGTTACCCCTGAAGCGTCATTTATGGATGACCTTGGGGCAGATTCCCTTGATACTGTAGAGCTCGTTATGGCATTTGAGGAGACATTTAATGTTGAGATTCCGGATGAGGACGCAGAAAAAATCGCCAAGGTTCAGGATGCTGTGAACTATATAAAAAATAAATCTGGAAATAATTAATTCCAATCTCTGTTTCACGATGGTATGTGTAGAATCAGCCATGGCTGATTTGCGGGGGCGAAAGATTACCGTTATGAAGAGAAGGTGTTATGACTCGTAGAGTTGCAGTAACAGGGGTTGGAATGATTACCCCCCTTGGCGCAGGAACAGAAAAGTCATGGAAAGGGCTTTTAGATGGCCGTTCGGGGGTAAGGAGGATTACACAATTTGACCCTTCGGACCTGCCTTGCCAGATAGCCGCAGAAGTCCCTGATTTTGAGGTAGACCGGTTTATAGAATTAAAAGAGCAGAAGAAGATGGACAGATTTATACAGTTAGGTCTTGCTGCAGCTGCAATGGCAATGGGAGACTCAGGTTTTAAAGTCACAGAGGACAACGCCGAGAGAATGGGTGCGATAGTTGGTGCCGGAATCGGCGGTATGGCTGCTATTGAACATTATAATAGAGTTCTCAGTGAAAAAGGCCCCAAGCGGATTACCCCGTTTTTTATCCCGATGACAATAATAAACCTTGTGTCAGGACAGATTTCAATAAGGTTTGGCATTAAGGGCCCGAACATGGCAGTTGCTACGGCATGTGCCAGCGGCACTCATTCAATAGGCGATGCCTTTAAATTTATACAATGGGGCATGGCTGATGCAATGATTGCAGGAGGGACAGAGACTGTAATAACTCCTCTCGGTGTTGCCGGTTTTACTGCGATGAAGGCACTTTCTACAAGAAATGACGAGCCTGAACGTGCAAGCAGACCCTTTGACAGGGACAGGGATGGTTTTATAATGGGGGAAGGGGCGGGGATTTTAGTGCTTGAGGAGATGCAAAGCGCCTTAAAAAGAGGGGCAAGGATTTATGCAGAAATTATTGGTTATGGGATGACAGGAGACGCTTATCACATTACTGCCCCTCCGCCCAATGGAGAGGGTGCGGCAAGATGCATGGCGATTACATTAAAGGATGCCGGTATTAAGCCCGAGGATGTGGATTATATCAATGCCCACGGGACCTCAACAAAATTTGGAGATGAACTGGAGACGGCGGCAATTAAGAAGGTATTTGGCGGGCACGCATATAAACTTTCTGTAAGTTCAACAAAATCAATGACAGGACATCTTCTCGGGGCTGCAGGCGGTGTTGAAGCGGTTATAAGCGTTCTGAGTATAGTTAATAGTATTGTGCCACCAACCATAAATCTTGAAAATCCTGACCCTGAGTGTGACCTTGATTATGTGCCACACAAGGCGAGGCAGATGAATACAGGCGTCGTGATGTCTAATTCATTTGGTTTTGGCGGAACAAATGCATGTATCGTTTTCAGAAAATATACCGGCGATTGAAACATCTATCGGATATACGTTTAAAGATAAGTCGTTAATAATAGAGGCGATTACTCATAAGTCTTTTGCCAATGAAAATCCTGCCACTGTCTCTTTTTTTAATGAACGGTTAGAGTTTCTCGGCGATTCGGTGCTGGGATTGATAGTCAGCGATTATCTTTTCTGCTCCTACCTTGAATACAGCGAGGCTGAACTCTCAAAGGTAAAGGCTTATGCTGTGCAAGAGAACACACTTGCTGAGATTGCCGTGAAACTTGATATCGGCTCTTTCCTGCTTCTCGGCAAGGGGGAAGATGCGACAGGAGGCAGGCAAAAGCCCTCCCTGCTCGCCAATGCATTTGAGGCGATTTTAGGGGCTGTTTATTTAGACGGGGGGCTGAATTCTGCAAAGGTCTTTGTGCTGGGGTTTCTAAAAGATAAAATAACGGCACTTATATTGCATGGTTTGCTCTTTGATTTTAAGACCCGGTTTCAGGAGATTGTTCAAGAGCAGTATAATATGCTGCCTAAGTATGTGGTTCATAAAGAAACCGGACCTGACCACATTAAGACATTTGAGGTAGAAGTTTTCATAGGGAAAGAGAAGTACGGGATGGGCAAAGGCAGGACCAAAAAAGAGGCGGCCCAGGGGGCAGCGGAAGAAGGGCTGAAAAAACTGGAAAAGACAGAGAAATTATAAAAGATACAAGTTAAAATTAACATTGCAAATTGTAAAATGATAAATGTTAATTGATAATTTTTAATTGAATTTGTTTTAAAAAGCTTATGCCACTTACCTATAAAAAAGCAGGAGTAGATATCAGCAAGGGCAACAAATTGGTTGACATTATAAAACCAATGGCGCGTTCTACTTTCAGGCCGGAGGTCATTCAGGAGATTGGTTCTTTCGGCGCATTTTTTAAATTGGTTTCATCAAAGTATAAAATACCTGTCCTTGTAAGCAGTACTGACGGTGTCGGTACAAAATTGAAGATTGCATTCATGTTTGACAAGCACGATACAGTCGGTATAGACCTTGTTGCCATGTGTGTTAATGATGTGCTGACAAGCGGAGCTGAACCTCTTTTTTTCCTTGATTACTTTGCTGCCGGAAAACTTTCAACAGAGAAAGCTGCAGAGGTAATTAAGGGGATTGCTTATGGCTGCAGGATTGCAGGGTGTTCCCTTGTCGGCGGAGAGACAGCGGAGATGCCAGGATTTTACAAGGAAAATGAATATGACCTTGCAGGTTTTTCGGTTGGAATTGTAGAGAAAGATAAAATCATAGACGGCTCAAAAATCAAAAATGGAGATATTGTTATCGGGCTTGCCTCAAACGGGCTTCACAGTAATGGTTATTCCCTTGCAAGGAAACTATTTTTTGATATAAAAAAATATAAGGCGACAAAGTTTATCAAAGAACTCGGATGTTCAATAGGCGAAGAGCTTCTGAAGCCAACAAGGATATACGTGAAAAATATCCTTAAGTTGTTAAAATCTGCAGAGATTAAGGGCATGGCGCACATAACAGGCGGAGGTATTACAGAAAATCTTCCGCGAATTATTCCCGGAGGTTTAAGACCTGTTATAAAAAAAGGAAGCTGGGATGTCCACAGGATTTTTGACATTATCCAGACCGGCGGCAGGGTTTCAGATGAGGAGATGTACAGGACATTTAATATGGGTATTGGTTTTATTATAGTAGTCAAGGAAAGTGATTTAGAGGATGCTATGAAAAAGCTTCAGCGTTTTGGTGAAGAGGCCTTTGTAATTGGTTTTATTGAGAAAGGACATTCAGGAGTCTCATACGTCTGATAAAAATATCAATTAACCCTTCCATTTTTCTCCGTGGAGAGAGATATATTTTAGAACAATAAATTGCGAAACTTCCTTGACAATGCAAAGGGTTTAATTGTATAAGTAAATCATACAACTCTTAATCCTCCCCGAGGAGGTATCAATTATGGGGTAGTAACAGTCAATAAGGATATTTCTGGTAACATAACCGTTTCATTTCCTTATAATCCTCAGATTGTTGAAAAGGTCAAAACCATTGAAGGTAGAAAATGGCATAAGGATGAGAAATACTGGAGCTTCCCCAATACAGATGGAACCTTAAAGAAGATTTTAAAGGTCTTTGAAGGTGAAAAAATCCATTTA
>JACROO010000009.1 GCA_016214355.1 Nitrospirota bacterium
ACGGTTAAAGATTACGCCTGCAAAATTGAGTTTGGAGTTATGAGGTTGGAGTCCGGTAACCCCCCAGTACCCCCTTAAATTAAGGGGGGATATAGGGGAGTTATCCGCCTTCTGCATTCCGAATTCGGTAAATCCCTTTACTACTGCTCCTGCGCTCTCTGCCATTCCATAGGCATCAACAACAATGACGACTGGCAGATTAAGCAGGGCGGCAAGCTTGGCCGTGCTGTAGTCGCCATCGTACAAACCCATAACGCCTTCAACTACCGATATATCAGCATTCATTGAAAAGGTGTAAAAACAGTTTTCAACATAATCCTCACCGCACATCCAGAGGTCAAGGTTTCTTGAAGGGTTCTTTGTGATGAGTTTATGAAGCCCTGAATCAATAAAATCAGGCCCTGTCTTGTATGCCTGCACTTTATAACCCCTTTCTTTTAAAGCGGCAAGTATCCCAAGTGTAACAATTGTCTTGCCGCATCCGCTGTGTGTTCCCGCAATTACTATACCGTGCATAATTTTGATAACTCTTTGAGCAGCAGAGTATTATCTTTTCGTGATTTAACAGCGACCCTGATATAGGAACTGTCCAATCCCTTAAAGTTTGAGCAATCCCTTACAAGGATGCTTTTTTTTTGCAGCTGAAAGACAACATCCCTGTCGCTTTTTATTTTCAGTAAATAAAAATTAGCATCCGAAGGGAAAAATTTAATGCCATTATTTTTAAAGTTATCTTCAAGAAATTTTTTCTCTTTTTCAATTAATTTAAAAGTAGTATTTGCATGAACATGGTCTCCTATTACTGCCGACGCTGCTTTTTGTGCCAGACTATTTACGCTCCAGGGTTCTTTAAAATTTTTTAACCTCTCTATTAAATGCAGAGGGAAAACTCCATAACCTATCCTCAGACCTGAAAGTGAGTAAAATTTTGTCATTGACCTCAGGACGATGAGATATGGATTGTCCACTACATTGTTTATAACAGTGTTGTCAGGACAGAAATCTATAAATGCCTCATCAACAATGAAGTAACATTTAAGCATTTTTGCTGCGTCTGCTATTTTTAAAACGCTGTCTTTTTTAACTGCCCGTCCTGTTGGATTATTAGGGTTGCAGAGAAATGCCATGGCAAAGGGCTGAAGGCTGAAGGCTGAAGGCTGAAGATTCGCCATTGCATTAATGAATTCGTCAGTATTTATATCAAAATTATTTTCTCTTTTTAACTCATAACTCATAACTCTTAACTTATTACTGATTCTGCATGCCCTTTCATATTCTGAAAATGTGGGTGCAGTAATGAGAACCTTCATGGGTGTTAGTGCACGCGGTATGAGATAGATTAGTTCTGTGCTCCCGTTGCCGCAGAGGATAGTTTCCGGACTGATATTGTGATACTCACTTATTTTTTCTCTGAGTTCAGTTGCATCGGGGTCAGGGTAATTACAAGAACGTATTAACCATTTTTTTATGTTGGAATTTACCCTTCTTGGTATGCCGAGAGGATTAATAGATGTGCTGAAATCAATAACCTTGTTTTCTGCCAGATTTAATTTTTCTGCAAGCTTGTATATATTCCCGCCGTGCTCAATCTCAGAGCCCGGAACCCAGAGCCCGGAACCCAGATTGTTTTTGTCTGTATCCTGTATCATAAAACTATCCTCATATATAAAATCGTAATTGCGATGCCAACTCCGAGTAGGGAGGCAATTTTTGTTATGGTTATAGCCCTTTCAGACAGTTTTAAATGCAAATTCTCTATACTCTGTGTTTTGTGCTCTGTGTTCTTTCTTTCCTCTCCGATATATGGCTTTTGTACAGCAATCCCGCCATAACTTGATGGACCTCCAAGGCATATACCAAGGGCACCTGCCATTGCAGCTTCAGGAACTCCGCTGTTAGGACTCAGGGGTTTTCTGCCGTCACGAAGCATTATTTTAAAAGCGTTCAAACCGTTCAAGTCGTTTAAGCTGTTCAAACAGTTTGAACAGTTTGAGCGGTTTGAACTATTTTGAACGATGTATTTGAACCCTCGAAAACAATCTATGATAAGAGTGGAAATAACTATTAAAAGTCCTGTTATCCTCGCAGGGATGTAATTTGCGATATCATCAAGTCTTGCTGCTGCCCATCCGAAATTACTGTAGTTTTCATTCCTGTAGCCAATCATTGAATCCATAGTATTAATCCCCTTGTACGTCATTGCAAGCGGCAAACCGCCAATTGCGAAATAGAAAAGTGGGGCAATTATCCCGTCGGATGCATTCTCTGCAAGGCTTTCTATCGTTGCCTTTAATATGCTGTCTTTATCAAGGTTTTGGGTGTCTCTGCCAACGATTTGGCTGAGCTTTTCTCTGGCACTGTCTGTATCATTGTTTTTTAGGGTTTTAATAATTACAGCGGCTGATTTTACAAGCCCATGCGTCGCAAGTGTGGTTGAGACGAGATAAATAAAAATTAAAAGTGATAAATAGGAATTAAAAAGTGAAAAGTGTGAAGTAAAAAATATTAATGTAACAGCATAAAATAGGCTGTAAGTTGAACTAATGATAATCAATACAAGAACGATTCCGGCTATTTTTTCGTTTCTTGCTTGTTTTTTTTTGTCCTGTATTAAATGCCTGAGAAAGAGTTCCAACTTTGTTATAGCCCATCCTATTCCTCTTACTGGGTGAGGGAGCCATTTTGGATCACCTATGGCAAGATCCAGCATGTACGCTAATGTAAGTATGGCGCTCTCGCTCATAATATGCTCTTTTGATATTGCTCGCAGTATTCAGCTCCGAGCAGTTTTAAAATGAAACATATGTCAATGTTGTTTCGTAAAACATCAGCCCATTTATCTATTGCAGCTTCTTTGCATGCAGAGCAGTTAATTATCTCTTTTTGAAGGGGCAACCCTTTTTTATTTCTTAGCGAATTGAGCAATGCGTTTCTGAAATTGTCATTGTCAAACAGCCCGTGTATGTATGTTCCCCAGACATTGCCATTTAAAGAACCGTCAATAACTGCCGTGAATCGTGAATCGTGAGACGTGAGACGTGAAAGACGAAATAAACCAATATCCCCTGTTGTGGCTCCCATATGGATTTCATAGCCCCGTAATGAGTTTAGAGTTAAGAGTTCAGCCCGCCCCGCTTCGCTGAGCGAGGCCGGGGAGTTATGAGTTAAAAATCTAAAAATACTATTACTCCTGACTCCTGACTCCTGACTCCTGACAATTTCCGCTTCCACATGACATGTGGTCTTTGTTTTGTTTAGTGTTGTCGTAATATCAAGCAGACACATGCCGTCTACGTCTTTCTGTGTGCTTTCTATATTGTATGGGTCAAGTATCTTCTTTCCAAGCATCTGATAGCCGCCGCAGATTCCAATAAGCGGCGCCCCCTTTTTAACTGCAGCCTTTAGGCAGTCCTCTATGCCGTTTTCTCTTAAGTGCAGTAAATCGCTCACTGTATTTTTTGAGCCGGGGATAATGATAAGGTCTGCACTGCCTATATCTTCTTGCCGCAATGAATAAATGAGTTCAACATCAGGTTCATAAGCAAAGGGGTCAAAGTCAGTAAAGTTTGATATGTACTGTAATCTTAAAACTATAATTTTTATTCCTGAATCCTTGCCCCCTTGACCCTTTGCTTCTAATGAGACTCCATCCTCTTCATGCAGTCCAAGGTTTCCGGCATGCGGAATTACGCCGATTACAGGCCTGCCTGTTTTATCCTCTATCATTCTTAGTCCCGGGCGGAGGATTTCTATATCTCCGCGGAATTTATTTATGATAAATGCCTTAATATAATCTGCGTCTGATTTCTGTAATCCCCCCATCCCCCCTCTACGAGCCATGGCTTTGACAAAGGGGGGCAGAGGTGGATTTTTTAGCAATTCAATCGTTCCATAAAGGGATGCGAATACGCCGCCTTTATCTATATCTCCGACGAGCACAACAGGGGCATTTGCATAACGAGCAACACTCATGTTTACTACTTCTTTTTCAAGCAGGTTAATTTCAGCGGGACTGCCTGCCCCTTCAATCACAATAACATCGTATTTCTCAGAGAGTCTGTCATAAGCCTTTGCAACTGTTTCCCAAGCCTCATCTCTAAATGCATAATAATTTTTTGCATCCATATTCGCATAGACCTTACCGTTTAAAATCACCTGACATCCTGAAGGGCTTGTTGCCTTTAGCAGTATTGGATTTATATCATTGCACGGTTCAATGCCTGCTGCCTCTGCCTGAAGTGCCTGTGCGCGACCTATCTCGCCGCCTTCTTTTGTAAGAAAGGAGTTTAATGCCATATTCTGTGCCTTAAATGGCGCAACTCTGATTCCCATATTTTTTAATATCCTGCATAGACCTGCCGCAACAACACTCTTGCCGGCACCGGAGCCTGTCCCTTGTATCATTAATGCTTTAGCCATAATCAGTGAATAGTGAATAGTGAATAGCGAAAAACATAAAATAAAAACTGTTCACTTTAATTCAAAACCTCCATTCAAAAGTTTTACCACTGGATACTTGTCATAAAACTCAATAACGTTAAGTGCAGACTAATCCTGTTCAATCCTGAAGATATTCTCAAGCGGTATCCCGAGCAGGTGACAGAGTATTATCCTGTTTATTCCGCCGTGAGAGACAATTGCGATATTTACAGCAGAAAAGGGTTCGAGGGTTCGAGGATTCGAGGATTCCAGTAAATTGTTTATTTTTTCACTTGACCCCTTGAATCCTTGAATCCTAAGGGAATAATCACTATTTAATATCTTATCTAATGCCCTGATAACCCTATCCTTTATCTCTATCGTGCTTTCTCCCTGCATTGGACTGAATTTCAGAGGATTGCCTGTCCATGCGTCAAATTCTTCAGGATATTTTTCTTTTATTTCATCAAAAGACAGGCCCTCCCATATGCCGAAGCTCCGTTCCCTGAGTTCAGGCATAATCATTGGCTTAAGGCCGTGAGGTTTAGCAATAATCTCTGCGCTTTTAACAGCACGGCTCAGGTCAGAGGTATATATAGCGTTCAAACCGCTCCCCCTCACCCCATCCCTCTCCCCCCATGGGAGAGGGGAAGGGTGAGGGGTGTTTTGGATAGTTTGAACTATGTATTTTGAAAGTTGTTCCATATGTTTAATCCCGTTTTCAGAAAGGGGCACATCCGTATGACCCTTATATCGTTTGATATCTCCGTTTTCTGTCTCTCCATGACGTATCAAAAAAAGTCTTATGACCATGCCAATACCATTATTAAAAATAATATCTCCGAAATTTCACTAACTGCACCGAATGTATCCCCTGTCATGCCGCTGAAGGCTTTATTGGAAAACCATACAGAAACAATGCTGAAAAAATAAAGCACCGGCAGGACAAGCAAAAACTGGAGGCTGACGGTTAAAAAATGAGGGCTGTAGCCGCTTATTTTGTTAACTGTGAATGAGAGGGAAAGAGATATTAAAAGAGTAAAAAATGTTGCAGTCATTAATTCCCTTAATTTTGTGTTTTCAATAAATATTTTTCCGAGGCCGTCCTGTCTTGCTGATCTGGCATGAAAGATTGCCGCAACCATTGCCCATCGCGCAAAAACAGGCATTAAGAACAGCGAACCTAAAACAGTGAACAGTGAATAATTATATAAACTGTTTAAAGCTGAAAATTTTAGTAAAAGTGCAGTAATAATGACAATTACACCTATCGGGCCTATTGTACTGTCTTTCATAATTGCAAGCTTTTCTTCTCTGTTTTTTCTTGAGGCGATTGCGTCAAAGGTGTCTGCAAGCCCATCAAGGTGAAAGCCGCCATTACTTAAAACCAGAAGGAGCAGCAAAATGCCGGTGGTTAAGTCTGACGGGAAGAACATGGATGACAGGCCATATCCGCAGACAAGCAAGATTCCCTGAAAGAGCCCTGCAAGAGGAAAAAAGGCAGATGATTGTGCTATCT
>JACROO010000010.1 GCA_016214355.1 Nitrospirota bacterium
ACTTACCACAGGATTCCTTCTGGGTAAACTCAAGGAAGAACTTGGCGATCGCAACCATACAGTCTGTTTCATCGAGAACGATCATACCTCCTGACCCCATTATGGAACCTGTCTTTGTCAGGGATTCATAATCAACCTCAAGATCCATCATCGATGCTGGTATGCAACCCCCTGAAGGACCTCCTGTCTGAACAGCCTTGAACTTTTTGTCTCCAAGTATTCCTCCGCCTATATCAAAAATTATTTCTCTTAAGGTAATCCCCATCGGTACTTCAACAAGCCCTGTATTTTTAACCTTGCCTGTAAGGGCAAAGACCTTTGTCCCGGGAGAATTCTTTGTACCGATAGACAGAAAATAATCAGCACCTTTCTCAATTATCACAGGGACACAGGCATATGACTCTATGTTATTAAGGTTCGCAGGAAATCCCCACGGCCCGCCGCCCGGCTCTGAAAGCCTCGGAGGCCTGACGCGAGGAAACCCCCTTTCTCCTTCAATAGAAGCAACAAGCGCCGTTGACTCACCGCATACAAATGCACCGGCACCCTCTCTTATGTCAACCGTAAAATTAAAATCCGTGCCTAATATGTTTTTACCAATCAGTCCTAACTCTTCTGCCTGTTTTATAGCAATGCCGAGATTTTTAACTGCGAACGGATATTCATGCCTGACATAAATAAATCCATACTGTGCACCTACTGCGTATGCGCAAATGAGCATACCTTCAAGAAGGCTGTGAGGATCGCCCTCCATAATAGACCTGTCCATAAAGGCCCCCGGGTCCCCTTCATCGCCGTTTGCAATAACAAACTTTATTTTACCCGGCGCCTTCTTTGTATGCTCCCATTTTTTGCCTGCAGGGAACCCTGCACCGCCTCTGCCTCTAAGGTTTGCACGCTTTACTTCCTCAAGGACTCCATCAGGGGTCATAGAGGAAAGCATCTTCTCAAGTGCCGCATAACCGCCGACAGCAAGATAATGATTGATATTACAGGGGTCAATATATCCATTATTTCTGAGTGCAATTCTCAGTTGTTTTTTATAAAAAGGGACATCGGTCATAATGGGCACAGGCTCGCTCAAAAAATTGTCCCTGTAAAGACCCTGCCTGTAAGGCATGCCTCCCAAGACAGTATAGCCCATAATCCACTGGACGTTTTCAGGTTTGGTCCTCTGATAAAAAATATTTACAGGCTCTATTCTCAGCACAGGTCCCTTCTGACACAAACCCTGGCAGCCTGTTTTTATTATCTCAAGCTGAACACCACGCCTGCCTGCATCTTTCTCAAAGGCATCTATGACCTTAGGCGCGCCGGTAGCAGTACAGGCAGTGCCACAACATACCCTTGCCCTCAGAGTATCAGGCTTAAAGGTTTCCTTCTGAAGAGTTTGTCTAAGTTCTTTTAGTTCGTTTATGCTATTTAGTTTTTTCATATATTACACCCTTATTAATTCTTACTTTGCTTTGTTCTGGATTCGGAGCCTGCCCCGCACTTGATACGGGGTCACGCCAGAGAATGACAAAAAAGAGAATGTGATCATCTGTGTTCTTTTATTGTCTCAATAACCTCCTCAATTTTTCTCATATCTATCTCTCCGACGATTTCTTCATTTATGGTTGCAACAGGCGCAAGTCCGCAGCAGCCGATGCACCCGACAGTCTCAAGCGTCATGGAAAGGTCATCGGTTGTCTCTCCCTGTTTTATATTGAACTCCTTTTCAACTGCATCAAGCACCTTTGATGCTCCTCTTACATGACAGGCAGTGCCAGTGCACACCTTGACAATATTTTTCCCGCGCGGCGTAAAATAAAACTGTTTATAAAAAGACGCAGTACTGTAAACATCAGAAAGCGGAACTCCAAGTTTCTGAGAGAGTTTTCTTAAAACGTCTTCAGGCAGATAATTATGCTCCTCCTGAATCCTCTGAAAGGCATGTATCAGTATCCCTCTTTTTTTTTGCCTTTCAGACAGAACCTCACCGATATGTCCAATTATTTCATCAGGGTTTATTTCCATAAACGACCCTTCCCATAAAAAATTTATCTATTGCATTTCTTTCATTGCGGGAGCAGGTTTGTAACCTGCTCCTTAACTTTCGGGTTCAGGTTGCAAACCTGAACCCGCCATAGCAAATCCCTTTAGTTTTTAGTTCTTTGTCTGTCAACTGACAACTGTCAACTGTTAACTGTTAACTGTCTTTTCATCCTCCCACCCCTGCATGAGGCACTGCTGAGCCCTTTTCCAATTCCCTTCTTGCGGCCATATCCATCAGAACCCTTTCAGCGCCAAATTTTCCGGGCTCGTATTTTCTGAGCTTGAGCGCCTCTCTTGCCTTATCAATATAATCAAGCGCCATTGCAAGTATCTTTTCCGGGTCAGGCTCAAAATGCAGTGCCCCCATGAACCGTTCAAACCAGACCTTTGTCATAATCTTTGTAACTTCTTTACTTGCTCCAACGGGCGACTCTCCGCCAAAAATAACAGGGACACCGGAGGCTGCGAAATAGCAGCCGATAGATATAGCCTTCTCAGTGATAAATTCAGGGGCTATTCCGACAGCAGGCATGCCGCCGATTTCATCGGAGAGGCCGCCCTCTGCAGCCATTGCCGTTGCAATTGTCAGAATCCTCGTATTGTCAACACATGCGCCCAGATGAAGTATAGGCGGGATTCCGATTGCCTCACACACTTCCCTTAACCCGGGGCCCGCTTGTTCAAGCGCCATTTCAGGGGTTAAAAATCCCGCTGTACCGCACGATGCCGAACTGCATCCAGTTGAGACAACAAGGACATCATTTTTTATTAATTCAATGGCAAGGTATTTGTGCATTCCCGTAGAAGGAACCCTCGGGTTGTCGCATCCTGCCATGCCCACAACGCCTCTAATCCTTCCTGCCATGATTGCGTCATTAAGCGGCCTGAAAGATGCCCTCCATCTTCCGCCTTGCATATATTCTATATATTCGTGAGAAAAGCCCGCGATGACAGGGAACTTTTCTGTTACATGGCTTCCTTCACTTTTTCTGTTCGGGAAATTATCGCATGCAAGCTTCACTATCTCCCTTGCTATTTCCTTAGCCTTGTGCTCATTAAACTGAATATGCATTGCACCCGGTATTTTGACTTTTTCCGAGGTTGTTATAACTTTTGTATGAAACTTTTTGGAAAGCTGCGCAAGTGCCGGCATAATACACTGCACGTCCACAACCATCGCTTCTATGAGTCCTGTCATAATTCCCAGTTCCTGATTGGTAAAGCCTCCTGCGGTCGGGATTCCGTGGCGCATCATTACCTCATTGGCTGTGCAGCACATCCCGCCGAGGCTAATTCCTTTTGCCCCTTTTGACTTTGCATACTCAATCATCTCCGGCTCGTACACAACATCCACTATCATCTCGGCAAGTGTGGGTTCGTGACCGTGGATAACAAGATTGACTTCATCTTCTTTGAATATCCCCAAGCTTGCCTCTGCTTTTACAGGTCCCGGGGTTCCGAAAAGTATGTCTGTAATATCTGTAGAAATCATACTGCCGCCCCAGCCGTTTGCAAGGGAGGCTTTCAAGGCATGATTCAGTATGGAATCTGCATCGGCATCCATCCCCATTGTGGTCCTGTCAAGAGTCTCGGCAATTTCCCTGTCTATGCCTCTTGGAATAATGCCCCACTTTCTCCATCTTTCCTGAGTCTTCTTCGGCGCCCTTTTAATGTAGTTTATCTCTCCGCGCTGCCTGCTGAAATCCTCCATGAATTTCAGGGCAACATCCTTAGCCACATCATTTACGGGCCTGCCTTCAAATTCAATGCCTATAATGTCAACCATTCTCGCCAGATTTCTTGCCGCAACTACAGGGAGGGCTGCCCCGCAAATGCCGCGCACATCTTCCTCTGCGTTTTTGCCGACAAGCCTGCACGGTCCCATGTGGCATACCTTGCAGCATGCTCCTGACTCGCCGATAGGACAGGGTTTCAGCATTTCTGCCCTTGAAAAGCAGGTTTCAATACCGCGGGATTCTCCCCACTGCAACACCTGTGCAGCTTCTTTATTTGCCGTCTTTATAACTTTGCCATCCATATAACCTCCAGTTTATTAGTGAACAGTGAACAGTAGTTAGTGAATAGTAAAAAAAAGGGGGAACTATGTATTTTAACTATTCACTGTTCACTAACGACTATTCACTGTCTTTAAAACATCGGTTCCATCTCAAGTGCCGGGTGTCCGGCCTTTGTGAGGTACTCAAGCAATTTTTCAGAGTCCTCAGCAACAGTCTCATCGGCAATCTTATCAAGAATGTCCGGCACACCTTCTTCCTCTGCCCTCTTCTTAAAATCCTCTCCGATTCTCTCTTTTAAACTCTTTGTCATCCAGACAATTCTCTTAATGCCTCCGTCTGCATACAGGAATTTCTTGCTTGTAATAAAGTTTACTCCGATGCCCATGAATCCGGGGTTTTGAGTGCCTCCGCCGACGGTGCCCGCCAGAGTAGAAAATTTCATTCCCGCAGGAGTCATGCCGGTATGCCCGCGCTGGACTAACATAACACCGTTAGCCTCAGGGATTATTGAAATAATACATTCAAAACACCCGCAGGATGTCATAGGGTTATCAATGATAGTATATAAATTCAAGGTTTCTACCTTCCCAGCAGAGTTCTTCTTTAAATATTCATCAACCCCAGTCCACCTGCCCTTCACAGAGTCTATTGCCTCACCTTTTAAAATCGGCTGGTTGCCGCCTGTCGGGTCAATCTCAAAGGCTGCCTTTGTATCCAGCCAGTTATACGCCCCGCATAGTCCAAGGCGTTCAGGACTGATAACGCATACATGTGACGGAGCAAATGACTGACAAAGAAGGCATGAATAAAATGTATCAACAGATTCGTCTATCATGCCGGCAAGCCTCTTATCTCTTTCCTTATATGCTTTTCTTGCCTCTTCCTGAACGGCAAGGATATCCTTTTCATCTAAATAAAGTGTCACCTGAACTTTATCAACAATTGACCTGAATCTGTTATGCGTCAGCGTGTTATGTATTACACCAAGATGCTCCAGCGTAATACCGTCTTTAAACGCCTGGTTATTGATTCTCATCCAGACAATATCGCGCTGTCCCATGTGCCATAACCCCTGCGCCTCATTTATGTTGTGGTGGAGTTTTCTCTCAATAATAGACTCAAAATCTTTCTGCATCTTTCTGCCTGCAACATCAACAACTATTCCAAGAGGCATAAGCCCGCCTTTTTTGTATCTTTCCTCCACGTCAGTTCCGACAATAATTACTTTCCCGTCTTCTATTTCATCAAGTTCTCTTGTCCTTGCCCATTCAAAAGCAGGTGAGCGCTGGCCACCGAATTCAATAAACATATCTTCCTTGCGAATTCTCTCGCCCTCAAATGCAGGACCATACGCAACGGGTATCGGCGGTTTTTCTACGATTATCTTAAGCCCCCTTACCTCAATCGCCCTTTGAACAATCTTGTTGTGGTCAAGCTCCCTGTCAACCTCTTCATAAATGCATACGCCTGTCGGATGTATAACAGGGATTTCCGTGTCGCATACAGCAGGATAGCCCATATTAATCGCCCCTGCGCCCGTTGACCACTTTATGTCATCAAGGTCTCCTAAAACCAGCGCAAATGCAAAGACCCTGTCTTTTGTATATTTAAGATGCGTCTTGAAATCGCCCGGCTTTTTGCCTCCGAAAATAAGCGATGCCCTTACTGACCAGTCAAGGGCATACAGCGTGTGTTCAGTATCAGGTCCGAGAGGGACAATATATGTATCCCAGCCAAGCTCTACTTTTTTATTTAAAAGCTGTTTGGTTACGCATGTGAGATTGCCGTTTTTATCTCTTGACTGTCCGGAAAGGAATGTGAGGATGTTTTTCTCCTGAATCTCCCTGACGATTTTCACTGCCAGGTCTTCGTCCGGAGCCGCTCCGATAATTGCGGCAAAGCCGGGCATTCTGCCGTCAACGAGCTGGATGCCGAGATTTCTTTGAATGGTATCTGTTATAAATCCGTTGTAAATATAGCCCGTACCGAGGTCAACAGCAGGTTCAAGCCCGTTGATGTATTTTAATGCAAGAATTATTTCTTCGGCAAAAAGGGTCGCCATACCCGAATCAAGCGCCTCTCCGAGATAGGGTTTCCAGATATGCTCTTCAGGCTCGGGGTGGAGCATTTCTTTTGCCATCCCCAATGCGACCTTCATATCAGCGAGCGTCTTAACCGCAAAGCCTGTCATTGCATAAATCATGGGGAGATAAAATGCAGTGTCAGGAAATTCAAAGACAAAGTCCTTTCCTTTTTCGGCAAGAGCTTTTTCCAGCATCTGTTCTGCATTTAATATAAGTTTGTGAGAACCCCTTATAGCCGCTGTGGCTATTAACTTAGACATCCTAACCTCCTATTACTTAGTGAATAGTTGTTAGTGAATAGTATTTAGTTAAAGACTAAGACCTGTTCACTATTCACTGTTCACTATTCACTATTCACTGTTCACTATTCACTGCCGTTATGCTGTTTTGCTTTTAAGAAAGGTCGGAAGGGCATTGGCTTCCCTTGGTCCAACAACTATCTTCCATCCTTCAAGTTTTTCTTCAAGTGCACCGCTGAGGATTGCAACCATCCCCGGTATTATCAGTACCCTGTGTTTAACCTGATTCTCAATGCCGCTTTCTTTTATAAACTGCGCAATCTTGCCGGCGGTAAATTTCCCTGCAGCCCACGCAGTAAGGACTGACAGCCCTTCACAATCCATCACGGCAAGATAACTCGGAATCTTGCTGTTTTCAACTTCGCCTGATACTATGAAATAAGTAAGAGAGAAGTTTGTGGTAATTAACAGAGGTGAGTCTGCATTAGGCTCTCCTAACTTGTATATTTTCTGCTCAACCTGCATCGGCACCTGCGGGTCTGTATACACATTCTGCCTCAGTGTAAATAATGCAAGATTTTTCCACTTCTCTATACTGCTCAGAACGATAATTGATGCGTACTTTACCGCTGCAACTGCCGCAATTGATGCTTCTAATACAGGGTCGTTTTTTAAAATAAAGTTTATTGCCGGATAACCGAGAGGCTTAAAGCCCTTTTTTAATGCCGCGCGTCTTATCTGTGTATTTAATTCTACAATGTCTTTAGCCTTCCGTGCACCTGAATCTATCACGAGTTCTTCAACACCCATGCCTTTTATCTTTTCGGTAAGGGCACTCAGTGCAGTAAGTCCTTCTGCATAAACACCGAGCGGTATTTTATTTGTCTTTGCAATATTAACCATTGCCTCTGCATTTGCCTCAGAAGCACCGTAAAGCAGTGGTTTTTTATCGGCGATTGCCTTTACTGCCCTGTCAGCGGCTGAAGGGTCTTTGCAGTTAAGTATAACAGGGACTTCGGGAGACTTTTGAGAAATAAGTTTCACCACTGACTCATAACGGGAGCTGTCATTTGAAGCGAATTCCAAAGAGATTGCGTCTATTCTCAGGTTCTGCCCGACCCTGTCTATTTCTGAGTTTAAAACTTCATCAACTTTTTTAGTTAATTCATCATCGCTTAATGTGTCTTTAATATTCAGCGCAAAGACACAAGGGTTGAAAAACTTTTTGTCGTGTCTGAATAAAACAGTCTCCCCGCCCATCTTCGCTGCCTTTGCGCCGGTTCCGAGATTAAAGGTCTTTATCAGAGGCGCTGATGCCTCACCTAAAACCCTTTTGGACTCTTCAGATACATCAGGACACGAGGAAAGGTCAATCTGCCCCTGTGCAAGTTTCATTGCAAAAGCAAGGCATGTCGGAAATCCGCATTTCTTGCAGTTAGTCTTAGGCAGGAGCTTAAATATTTCTACGCCTGATAAAGCCATTCTTACCTCCGTGAGAACTCATTTCAAATTTACCAATTAGCATTTATCATTTTACATTTTGCAATTTGCAATGATAAATTTAACTTGAATTAGTTAGTTTCTTAAACAAGTTCCTCAATAACTTTATTTACCGTCTCAACCGCCTTCGGATGCCGCATAATAAGGAGGTTTGCACCTGCAGTAAGCATCGCAGTTGCAGTAATCGCCTCCCACAAAATCCCTCTTTCTTCAAGTGCACCCCATTGAGGGATATCAGCCCCGGATGCAAGCGTCTCTTTTACCTTCCACACATACATGCCTACATCTCCTACAATCGGAGGCTGCATTGTTGCATCGTTCTGAAGAAGGGCGGCAAGCCGTATTCTCTCCATCACCGAATAGGTATATTCAAGACCGTATCCCAGCGCTGAACACATCGGGTCGGTTATAAGCCTCTCTTTATCAAAACCCATCTGAGTAATGAGTATGTTCAACTGCTTTGCAAGATTTATATCAAGCTCGGACATGGCTATTAATTTATGATTGTGCGCAAGTGCAGCAGCGACAATAGTCTTGTAATTTCCTTCCTGAGCCTTTCCGATTATGCAATTATATCCGCTTGCAGCCTCAGCCGCTGCAACAAGGACTGAGGCATCTTTTTCAATATGATTGGAGCCGAGTATAATTAAAGGAATCTCAATTGCAGATAAAACATCCTTGACGGTCTTTGCTGCATCTTCAGAAGAACGGTTGCCCCTGTCAGGATGAGTGCCTATCAGCCTCAGCGCCACAGCCTGTGCCTTTAAATCATTCTGACAGAACTGCGCCCACTTCACAGGGTTGTCAGAAACAGCAGTGTACTGTTTTTGAACGGTATCAGGCCAGTCTTCCGGGAGGATGTCCTGAATCTCATAGGCAATCACAGGCTTGTTCGGAATATTCCCCTCAAATGAAAGAAACGGCAGGGTATTTTCACCGCCAACCTTAAGTGCCTTTGGACCTTTCCCGAATTCCAACCCTAAAACTTTGCCGCTGTAGGTTTCCTTAGGAATTGTATAAGCCATGTTACCTCCTCAAAGTATCAGGATTCAAGGGGTCAAGCGGTCAAGGGTTCGAGCAGTAGAACTTATTTTACTTGAACCCTCAAATCCTCGAATCCTTGAACCCTAAAATTTACATTTCAAGATACGAATGGGCGTAAAGTGTCTTACCAAGAAATACATTAGTAGTCTTAAGCACATCCATAATCTCTTTATCAAGCGGATTCATTATTGCAGCAGTAAGACCCTCATACATTAATAACGTGAGATATGTCCTGTCTATCAGGCTCCTCATCGTTTTCGGAACGCCGTTTGAGATATTACTTAATCCAACGACAGTTTTCATTGGAGGATCATTTAGTTCCTGAAACATTTTAATGGCTTTTATAGAGTGACGCGCCTGATCCTGCATGGTGCACACTTGAAGTATCAGAGGGTCAAGAAAAATATCCTCAAGGGACACGCCGTATTCCGCAGCCCTTGCCATTATCTCCGCGGCGATTCCGCACCTCTCTTCGGCGTCTGCGGGTATCCCGCCCTTGCCGAGCGTAAGCCCGATAACCTGCGCATTGTATTTAGCCGCAAGCTCAAGCATCACAAATCTCTCCGGCTCGTTTGACGTTGAATTGATAAGCGCCCTGCCCCACTGGTTGTTGTGAAATTTAAGTCCTGCCTCAAGTGCAACAGGATTTGTCGTATCAAGACAAAGCGGTGAATGAACCTTCTCCTGAATAATCTCAACCATCCATTTCATCAGTTCATCGCCCTTTTCTTCAGCAGGTCCTGTATTAACATCTATAAAATGGGCGCCTGCACGCCACTGCGCCTCTGCCAGTTCCTGAATAGGTTTGGGGTCGCGATTCATCATAGCCTCGCGCACCTTTTTTGCGATGATACTTATTTTTTCACCGATGATTAACATCCCTAAAACTCCTCTCAGAATTTCTTATTCAGGGTTAAAAAAAAGAACGACCGCAAAAGACAAGTTTTGAATATTAGCATATAGTTAGTGCGTTAGTAAAGTTTTAAAACAGGGCTAATCTTAAAATAAAAATTTTAAATAAGGTGTGTCATTGTGGAATTTTGAGGGAGTCTAATAGCTCGAATACTGACCTTACTGCAACAGAATCAGATGAAAGTTCAAAAACAGGTTTTCCCTCAAGGTCAAACTGGAAGATATTTTTGTCTTGGGGTATAAAGCTGACCATTTCAAAGTTACTGCCTGTAATCCCTTCTCTCAACTGAGCAAACTCCGAATCTGAAGCTTTATTTATAATAAGCACCCTTCTATCAATATCAAGGGCCAGTTCATCTATTAAATGATTTATCCTCTTTGCGGTTGCAATGCCTTTTTGTGCAGGGTCGCTGACGATTAGCATAAGATTAACCTGATGTGTAGTCCTTCTGCTCAGATGCTCCATGCCCGCTTCATTGTCAATTACAACATAGGGATATTTTTCTGAGAGTTTATCCGTATATTTTCTTATTATGTTATTTGCAGCGCAGTAACAGCCCGGACCCTCGGGCCTTCCCATAACGAGCAAATCAAATCCCTTTGCCTCAATAATTGCCTGCTGAACCTGATAGTCAAAGAGCTGTTCCATATTCATACCGCCGGGACGTTCAGCACCGCTGCGGACTGTGGCAAGAGATTCCTCACGCAATTTTCCTATCGTTGCATGAACCGGAACTCCAAGAGCCTCATTAAGGCAGGAGTTGCTGTCAGCATAAACCGCAAGAACAGGCTTGTGTTTTTTTTCTTTGAGATAACGGATTGTAAGTGCGGCAATCGTTGTCTTGCCTGTGCCGCCTTTACCTGCAAGAGCTATCACATATGCCATGGTTTTATGGTAACATAGATTACTTTAGTTTTTTAAGGTCTGCCTTTTAAAAATTTCAAAACAGGGAAGTGTTGTTAATGCTTTCTACGGGTGTTTCTTGTAAAATAAGGCCATGACCTTCAGGGCAAGCAGAGAGCATTTTGAAAGGCTTGTTGAAAAGGCATTGGGAACATTGCCTGAAGAATACAGAAGATATTTTACAAACATCACAATTATCATAGAAGATTATCCATGCAGCGAAGATGCAAGACGATTAAACTCAAAAAAAGAACTCTTGCTTGGGCTTTTCAGCGGCGTGCCCTATCCTAAGAAAGGAGGGTTTTTTGATATCCCCTATCCCCTGCCCGATAAGATAATCCTCTTTCAGAAAAATATAGAAAATATATGTTCTACGGAAAAGGAGCTTATTGAACAGATTCAGGAAACCTTTATCCATGAGGTCGGCCATTATTTTGGACTTTCAGAGAGGGATTTGAGAAAATATGAGTGATAATCCCATGAACCATATCTCTTAGTCCCTGCCCTTATCAGGTAGATAATCCTCTCCCTGTTTTTGTCTCAAGAAAAATATGGGAAGTGTCCCCTTGCCTCCCTCACTTGAGCCTATTTCGTCTGCAAGGATGTGTACCGTCCTTTTGAGGTTTTTCTCTATTTCAACTCCCCTATTCCGACTCTATTGCTACTTTCTTAACTTTTTTCTTTGCCTCTTCTGTTTTCGGTATCCTTACCTCAAGAACGCCTTTTTTGAATGAAGCCTTTGCCTTGTCAGTCTGTACCTCTGCAGGCAGGGTGAATGTTCTTGAGAATGAACCATAAGAACGCTCAAAATGGTAATAGTCTTTCTTCTCCACCTTTTCTTCTTTCTTTTTCTCGCCGGAAATGGTGATAGCGTTTTCGGTCAGGTTGA